>NZ_JABXXP010000650.1 GCF_013376155.1 Nguyenibacter vanlangensis | reverse complement strand
CCTCGCCGCCGGGCGCGAACGGGCGCTGGCCGTCATCGGCTTCTGGCTGGTCGTGGCGATCATCGGCCCGATGCTCACGCCCTATGATACCGGGCAGGTCGTCAGCGGCACGGTGTTCGCCGGTGCGTCCCGGGCGCATCCGCTGGGCACCGACTATCTGGGGCGCGACACGCTGGCCCGGCTGCTGGACGGCACGCGGCACACGGTGCTGCTGTGCCTGGCCTCGACCCTGCTGTCCTGCCTGGCGGGCGCGTTCGTCGGGATCGCGACGGTGATCTCCCGTCCCTGGCTGGAAATGCTGGCCGGCCGGCTGGTGGACGGGTTGCTGTCGATTCCCAGCCTGCTGCTGGCCCTGCTGGTCATCGCCGCGTTCGGCAGTTCGATACCGACGCTGGTCCTGACCATGGCGGTGATCTACATGCCCGGCGCCTACCGGACCAGCCGCGCCCTGGCCCAGCGGATCGCCAGGCTGGATTTCGTCACCGTGGCGCGGGCGCGGGGCGAGGGGCGGGCCTATATCATCCTGCACGAAATCCTGCCCAACATGGCCGGCCCGATGCTGGCCGATGTCGGGCTGCGCTTCATCTACGCGGTGCTGCTGCTGAGCAATCTCAGCTTCCTCGGCATCGGGGTCCAGCCGCCGGGGGTCGATCTGGGGTCCATGGTACGGGAAAACCTGCTGGGCGTGGTCTATGGCGCCTATGCGATGATCGCGCCGACACTCGCCATTGCCGTTCTGACGATCGGCATCAATCTCGCGCTCGATTCCACCGGACGGAGGCGCTGAGATGACGGCGATCATCCATGTCGAGGGCCTGCGGATCGCCGGGCGCCGGGGACGCGGCGCGGAAACCCCGATCGTGCGCGGGGTGGATTTTTCGGTCCGGCGCGGCGAGATGCTGGCATTGATCGGCGAGTCCGGGTCCGGCAAGACGACGATCGCCCTGGCGCTGATGGGGCATGTGCGGCCCGGCTGCCGCATCACCGGCGGACGGGTCTCGGTCGCCGGGTACGACGTCGCGGCGATGAATGCCGAGGAACGCCGCGCGCTGTGCGGCCGGGTGGTCAGCTACGTGGCGCAGAATGCCGCCAGCGCCTTCAACCCCGCCCTGCCGGTCCTGCGGCAGGTGATCGAGCCGGCGCTGATCCATCGCGTCATGCCCCGGCGGGACCTCGAGGGCCGGGCGGTCGCCCTGTTCCGCGCGCTGGCCCTGCCGCAGCCCGAGAGGATCGGCGCCCGCTATCCCGGTGAATTGTCGGGCGGGCAGTTGCAGCGCCTGATGGCCGCGATGGCGCTGATGGCCGGGCCGGAAATCGTGATCTTCGACGAGCCGACCACCGCGCTGGACGTCACGACGCAGATCGAGGTCCTGGCCGCCTTCAAGAACGCGCTGGCCGACCAGGGTGTCACCGGCGTCTATGTCACCCACGACCTGGCGGTGGTGGCCCAGATCGCTGACCAGGCGGTGGTCCTGAAGGACGGCACGGTCCGCGAGACGGGGCCGGTCGCGCGCGTGCTGACCGCGCCGCGCGACGACTACAGCCGCCGGCTG
>NZ_JABXXP010000649.1 GCF_013376155.1 Nguyenibacter vanlangensis | reverse complement strand
CCGTCCAGCACCGGATCGCCGAAGCGCCGCCACCAGGCCGGGTCGGGGGCCCGGGCCGCCGCCGCATCGCGTCCCCCCGGATCATGCCACGCGGCGGGTACATCCGGCGCGGGCGCATGATAGGCTGGGCCGACCGTGCAGCCCCCGGCCAGTCCCGCGGCGGTCAGCATCCCCAGCACCAGCATCCTCGGCACCAGCATCCCCGGCACCAGCATCCCCGGCACCAGCATCCTCGGCACCAGCATCCTCGGCATCGGCCGCGCCGCCCGGTGCCTGGAGGCGAGCGGTTTCAATCGAGCGTCTCGCGATAGAAGCGCACGGCCACCAACACGGTGATCGCGGTGAACAGCAGGATCGGCCACAGATCGGGCAGGATGTCGGCCATGCCGTTGCCCTTGAGCAGCACGCCGCGCATGATGCGCACGGCATGGGTGGTCGGCATCAGCTCGCCGGCATAGCGCGCCCAGCGCGGCATGCCCTGAAAGGGAAACACGAAGCCCGACAGCAGCATGAAGGGCAGCATGGTGAATTGCGCCATCTGCTGCGCCTGCATCTGGTTGGCCGCGAGCGTGGAATAGGTGATGCCCAGCGCGAGGTTGCTGGCGATGAACACGCCCAGCACCCCGAACAGGATCGGCAGCGACCCCCGGACCGGCAGGTGCAGCAGCATGACCGCGATCAGCAGGATGATCACCACCTGCAGATAGCCGATGCCGATATAGGGCGCGATCTTCGCCAGCATGACCTCGACCGGGCGCACCGGCATGGCCAGCAGGTTCTCCATCGTGCCGCGTTCGCGCTCGCGGGTGATCGCAAGCGTGGTCAGCATCAGCGTGGACATCATCAGCACCACGCAGATCAGTCCCGGCACCACGTTCAGCACCGTCAATTGCTCGGGGTTGTAGCGGGTATGGACCAGGAAGCGGAAAGGCGGCGCCTGTGTCTGCGTCTGCGTCTGTGCCTGTATCGGCGCCCGCGCCCGGCGCGGGGGCGGCAGGTCGCGCGCCAGCACGTCGCCCAGGCCCGCCAGCGCGGCGGTGGCATAGCCGATCGCCGTCGGATCGGTGCCGTCCACGTCGATCAGGATGGCGGGCGATTCCCCGCGATCCACCGCCCGGTCGAAGCCGGGCGGCACCTGCACGACGAACAGCAGCCGCCCCTGGGCGATGCCCGCCTCGGCCTCGGACTCGGTGCCGATCGTGCGGATGCGGTAATAGCCCGTATTGCGCAGGGCGGTGACGATGGTGCGCTCGTACTGCGAGGGCTGAGCCATCAGCACGCCGGTCGGCAGGTCGTGTGGATTGGTGTTGATCGCATAGCCGAAAATCAGCAATTGCATGACCGGCAGCGCGATGATCAGCCGCAGGGTCATCGGGTCGCGCCGCACCTGCAACCATTCCTTGCGCAGCAGCGCGCCCAGGCGGCGGAACGACAGGTGGGTCATCGCGGTGCCTCCGCGCCGCCGTCGCGGGATTCCCGCGCCAGCAGATGGATGAACACGTCGTCCAGCCGGGGCGGGACCTCGTGCCAGGTCAGGCCCGCGCCCCGGGCGCGGATT
>NZ_JABXXP010000648.1 GCF_013376155.1 Nguyenibacter vanlangensis | reverse complement strand
CCATCGCGCAGGAAGGCGGCGCCGGCCGCGCCGATTCGCTGCGGCAGAGAGGGGACATCCTGTTTCTGCACGGCGTGAATCGTGCGCTCGCGGGCGCGACGGCCGCGCGTCGGCGGCAGCAGGCACGGCAATTCTTCCATGGACATCAGTGACCTCCGCGATCCGGTTGCGGCCAGCCTGCGGCCATGAGCGGCGCGGCGCAACCGCCGCGTGATCATTCCGTCGCAACGATGCGGGCGCAACGATGCGGGTTTTTCTTGCAATCCGCGCGGCGGCATCTGAGCATGAGCCCATGATGGGTGTACCCTCGGGGGCAGGCCCCCTTCGCACTGTGCGCGCCTCCTTCAGCCCTGCGGCGGCCACGCGTGTCAGGGCGGTTCTCGGCCCGACCAATACGGGCAAGACCCATCTGGCGATCGAACGGTTGCTGGCGCATTCCAGCGGCATCATCGGCTTTCCGCTGCGGCTGCTGGCGCGCGAGAATTACGAGCGCATGGTCGCCGCCAAGGGCGCGGCCGCGGTGGCGCTGATTACCGGCGAGGAAAAGATCGTCCCGCCCGGCGCGCGGTGGTTTTCCTGCACCGTCGAGGCGATGCCGCTGGACCAGATGGTGGAATTCGTCGCCGTGGACGAGATCCAGCTTTGTGCCGATCCGGACCGCGGCCACGTCTTTACCGACCGGCTGCTGCGCGCGCGCGGGCTGGTCGAGACCATGTTCCTGGGCGCCGAGACGATCCGGCCGCTGATGCGCCGGCTGGTGCCGGGCGTGGAGATCGAGACCCGGCCGCGCCTGTCCAGCCTGGCCTATCTGGGGGCGAGCAAACTGACCCGCCTGCCGCCGCGATCGGCCATCGTCGCGTTTTCGGCGACCGAGGTCTATGCCATCGCCGAGCTGATCCGCCGCAGGCGGGGCGGGTGCGCCGTGGTGATGGGGCAATTATCGCCACGGACCCGCAATGCGCAGGTCGCGCTGTACCAGGAGCGCGAGGTCGATTACCTGGTCGCCACCGACGCGATCGGCATGGGGCTGAACCTGACCATCCGCCGGGTGATCTTCACCGCGCTGCGCAAGTTCGACGGCACCCAGACGCGCGACCTGACGTCGCAGGAAGTCAAGCAGATCGCCGGCCGCGCCGGACGATACGGCAAGCACGAGGAAGGAATCGTCTCGGTGATGGCCGATGCCGGCAGCCTGTCCTTCATCCGGACCATGCTGGCGGCCCCGCCCGACGACCTGCCCGATCTTCGCCCCCAGGTGCAGCCCGACGCCGACATCATCCAGGCCGTGGCGGCGGAAATCGGCTCGGACAGCCTGTTCGGCGTGCTGGCGCGCATCCGGCGCGCCGTGCTGCGGCGCGACGACCCGAACTACCGGCTGGCGAACATGGAACAGGCCTTCGCCATCGCCACCGCACTGGAAGGCGTCACCGGCCTGACCCTGGCCCAGCGCTGGGTCTATGCCATGTGCCCGGTCGACGACCGCGACAACGGCATCCAGCGCCTGGTCCACTGGGCGGCGGACCATGCCGCGGACCGCCCGGTCATCCCGCCCGGAACCGGC
>NZ_JABXXP010000647.1 GCF_013376155.1 Nguyenibacter vanlangensis | reverse complement strand
CTGCCGGGGCTGCATGTCGGGCTGCATCTGGTGGCGATCGAGGGGCCCTCGGTCCTGCCGCACGACGCGATTCCGCTGCTGGTCGGCCGGGGCGGGCAGTTTCCCGGCAACCAGCTCAGGCTGGGCGTCGATTATTTCTTTCGCCCGGCGGTGCGCCGCCAGTTGGCCGCCGAGATCGAGGCGCAATTCGCCGCCTTCGCCCGGACCGGGCTGCGGCTGGACCACGCCAACGCCCACAAGCACATGCACCTGCACCCCACGGTCGGACGGATGATGATCCGCACCGGCCTGCGCTATGGGCTGCGGGCCGTCCGGGTGCCGCTGGAACCGCCCGAACCGCTGATCGCGGCCGGGACCTACAGCGATTCGCTGGGATCGGCGGCGCTGCGCCGCTGGACCGGCCTGCTGCGCCATCAGGCCCGCAGCGCGGGACTGCGCACCAATGACTGGTGCTTCGGCATCGCCTGGAGCGGCCATATGACCGCCGACCGGGTCGCCGCCCTGGCCGCGCACCTGCCCGACGGATTGTCGGAAATCTATTTCCACCCGGCGACTGCGAAGAACGCGCTGCTGAACCGGCTGATGCCGACCTACGACCACCAGGGGGAACTGGCGGCGCTGTGCAGCCCCGGGGTCCGGGCCGGGCTGGCGCACGGCCACGCCACCCTCGCCAACTGGTCGGCCTGACGCGCCAGGGACTCTGTCATGGCGGAGGGTCATGAGGTTCGGCCCCATGACCCTCCGCCATAAGGGCCTTACAGGCTGCCCTTGACCCATTCCTTCAACTGGCTCTTGGGCAGGGCACCGACCTTGGTCGCGGCCGGCTGGCCGTTCTTGAACAGGATCAGGGTCGGAATGCCGCGCACGGCATATTTGTTGGGCGTGGACGGGTTGTCGTCGATATTGACTTTCGCGACCGTCAGCTTGCCCTTCAGTTCAGCGCCGATCTCGTCCAGCGCCGGAGCGATCATCTTGCACGGGCCGCACCATTCGGCCCAGAAATCCACCAGCACAGGCCCCTCGGCCTTCAGGACATCGCTTTCGAAAGTGGCATCGCTGACGGCCACGGTATTTTCGCTCATCTCATTACTCCTTGAGTACCAATGGGGGTTCCAGTGGCGGGTTCCATCTGGACATGGCGCCGGGCCGCCGTGTTTCAAGATTGCCATCCTCCGGGCCCACCCGGGGCCGGGTCGTCCGGAGCATGGCACGCCAGCAGCGAATCGGGCAGTTCCATGATTCGGGCATCTTCGGTCCAGACCAGGGTGCAACGAACCGGCCGATCCGGATAGAGGGCGGACAGCAGCGCGCGATAGGACGCCATCTGCCGCAGATACAGCACCGGGGTCGCCGCCACATCGTCGGGCGGGCGGCGATTCGTCTTGAAATCGCACAGCAGCACCGCATCAGGCAGCACCGCCATGCGATCGACCTGCCCCACGATCACCGCACCGCCCGCGACCCCCGCCACCGGCTGTTCGCCGCGGCTTGCCGGGCCGAACAGCGGGATCAGGGCGGGGTGTTCCATCACCGCCAGCACCTGTCCGGCCAGCCGGGCCTGCTCG
>NZ_JABXXP010000646.1 GCF_013376155.1 Nguyenibacter vanlangensis | reverse complement strand
TGGCGGCCAATCCGGCGGATCACGAGGCCCGCTATGAGCTGGCCGCCGCCCTGAACGCGGCCGGCAAGCGGCAGGAGGCGGCGGACGAGTTGCTGGCCATCATGCGCCAGGATCGGGCCTGGAACGACGATGCCGCGCGGCTGCAACTGATTCGCCTGTTCGATTCCTGGGGTCATGACGACCCGGCGACCCTGCAGGCGCGCCGCCGCATGTCGTCGCTGCTGTTTTCATGACGGGTCGCCCGGCGGCGGCGCGGCGTTGAGCCGGGGCGAGGATATCCCGCGCGCCCTGCCGCGTCCGCGCGACATGACGCTGGCGGATATCCCGCCTGAGCTGGGCCTGTTCCCGCTGCGCGAGGCGTTGCTGCTGCCGCGCGGCAAGTTGCCGCTGAACGTGTTCGAGCCGCGTTATGTCGCGCTGGTGGAGGATGCGCTGGCGGGGGCGCGGCTGATCGGCATGATCCAGCCGCGCGGCGACGCGCTGGACGAAGACGCCGAGGATGGAGACACCGCGGACGGGGACGCCGCGGCTGGGGACGCATTCGGATTCGCGGGCCCGGCGGCATTGTATGACATCGGCTGCATCGGGCGCATCACCTCGATGACCGAGCGGGCGGACGGGACCTATGCGGTGACCCTGACCGGGCTGAGCCGCTTCCGGTTGCTGCGCGAGGCGCGGCCGCGTCGCGGCTATCGCCTGGGACGAATCGACGCCTCGTCCTTCGCCGGGGATCTGACCGAGGGCGAAGGGCTGTTCTTCGACCGGCCGCGGATGATCGCCGCGCTGCGGCGCTATTGCCGCCGCCGCGGTTTCGGCGCGCGCTGGACCGTGATCGAGCAGATGGACGACGAGGCCCTGCTGATCACCCTGCCGATGATCTGTCCCTTCGCCACGGCGGAAAAGCAGGCGCTGCTGGAGTCGGGCACGCTGAATGACCGCGCGCGCACTTTGCAGGCGCTGCTCGATCTGGGCGGCCATGGGGCGGATGACGAGGGGCGCCCATCCTGAACGCTCCTCCCGGCCCTCTTGCGTGACGGGTCTTCACCTCGGCCGGTCTTGGCTTTAGAACCCTGTCGAATGCGTCGCACATGGCGCGCGTCGAGCGGGAAAGCCATCTGATGTCCGAAACCGTCCAGCCGCCCCTGGATCCGCGCCTGCTGTCCATCCTGGTATGCCCGGTCACCAAGGGGCCCCTGATCTATGATCGCGAGGCCGGGGAGCTGATCAGCCGCCAGGCCGGGCTGGCCTTTCCGATCCGCGACGGCATTCCGATCATGCTGCCCGACGAGGCGCGCAGCCTGGACGCCTGACGCCGGAGGGACGGTTCAAGGCCCGGATTGTTCGAGGCCCGGATTCAGGCCTTGGCGGGGACGGACATGTTGTCGATCAGGCGGACCGTGCCCAGCCGGGCCGCCGCCAGCAGACGTGCCGGCCGGCCGTCATAATGCGCCAGGGACGCCAGGTCGGCGTCGGCCCGCAGTTCCAGATAGTCGATTTCGGAGAAACCGCCGGCCAGCAGTCGCTCGCGCGCCTGCGCCAGCACGGCCGCGACGGAATCGCCGGCCG
>NZ_JABXXP010000645.1 GCF_013376155.1 Nguyenibacter vanlangensis | reverse complement strand
CGCCGGCTGGTCCGCCGGCTGCAGCCCACCCGCGTGGTGTTCTGCGTCGATGGACTGCGCGAGGGCTGGTACATGCGCCGGGTCGCCGCCTCGGTCGCCCATCTCGACCCGCAGGAAGCCGTGGCCCGGGAAATGTGCGCCCGCCTCGGCCGCAGCGAAACCCTGCCCGACCGGCTGATGAACTGGACGGCCCCGCTCTTCGCCGACGAAAGCGCGTCTTCCCGCAGGCTGCGCCGCGCCGCCTGCCTGCTGTCCGATATCGGGTCGTACGACCATCCCGAATATCGCGCGGAACAGACCTATCTGCGCATCCTGCGCATGCAGGGCGTGGGCTTCGACCACCCGGCCCGCGCCGCCGTGGCGCTGACCCTCGCCGTGCGCTATGAGGCCGAGCTGGGCCAGGATTTCCTCCAGCCCTCGCGCCTGCTCCTGCCGTCCGAGGATTATATCCGCGCGGTCACGCTGGGGCTGGCGCTGCGCCTGGCCTATACGGTCTGCGGCGGGACCGCGGAATTGCTGGACGGCACCTGGATCGAAAAAACCGCGCAGGACCTGGCGCTGCATCTGGCGGGCGGCCGTTCCGCCGTCCGCGGCGAAAGCGTGCGCCGCCGCCTGGACCGCCTGGCGGAAATCCTCTCCCTCCCGGCCCGGATCGAAGAACCCGCCGAAGCATGAAACATGTTCTCTCCCATGCCGGCCTGCCGGCCCTCGTGCTGGCCGGCGTCTGGCTCGCGGTCGCCCATGCCAGCGGCCCCGCCCGGCCCGATCCGCACGACCCCAACGTGCTGTGGCGCATCGTCCACGGGCGCTGCGTGCCCAACCAGGTCGGCCAGCAGACCCCCGCGCCCTGCGAGGCGGTCGATCCCGCCGCCGGCTATGCGGTGCTCAAGGACCGCACGGGCCGCGCGCAATATCTGCTGATCCCGACCGCCCGCGTGACGGGGATCGAGGACGCGTCCCTGCTCTCGCCGGACGCGCCGGATTATTTCGGCGCCGCCTGGCACCAGCTCGACCGTGCCCTGGCGCGGCTGGGCCATACCATGCCGCGCGAGACGATGGCGCTGTCCGTCAACTCGGCCTACAGCCGGTCGCAGAACCAGTTGCACATCCATATCGACTGCCTGGCGCCCGATATCCGCGTCGCCCTGCACTGGGCGCGTCCGCATATCGGCCACGGATGGACCAACCTGGTGCTGGACGGCCATACCTATCGCGCCACCCGGATCGATGGCGCCGACCTGGCCGGCGCCCTGCCGTTCCGCCGCCTGGCCGCCGCGCTGGCCGACCCGGCGCGCGAGATGGGCGAGCACACGCTCGTCGTCGTCGGCACGGTCTGGCCGGACGGACATCCGGGCTTCATCCTGCTGGACGACATGGTCAAGCCCCTCTCGGGCGACCGCGCCTCGGGCGAGGAACTGCAGGACCATGCCTGCGCGATCGCCCGGTTCGAACCCGGCCGGCCACTTCCCGCCCATCCCTGAAAGGGCCGTTTCAGGCCCGTGACAGCGCCTCGGCCGCGTCGTCCGCCGGCACTGGCTGCCGGCGGGCCAGCGCCAGATAGGCGCC
>NZ_JABXXP010000644.1 GCF_013376155.1 Nguyenibacter vanlangensis | reverse complement strand
CAGGCGGACAGCGACTGGACGTCCATCCGCAGGGGGGATTCGTCCGGCAGGGCGGGGAACCCGTCCGGCAGGCCCTGGGGCGCGGCCCCCGGCCCAGGGTGCGGCCCAGGGTGCGGCCCGGGGTGTTGAGCGGTGTCTAGGGCGTCCATCGATAGGTCCATTGTTCGGAGACCGGTCCGGCGTCATTGGCCAGGACGCAACTGAGTTCGGCGATCCTGGCGTCGCCCGGCACGAATTCGAAGGTGGTGCGCCAGCCGTGGATATTCGGGTTCGGTTCGACCACCACGTTGCGGATCGTGCCGGCCGAACTGCTGGGGACGAGATGGAATTTGGCGTCCGGCGGCAGGTTGGCGAACGGCGCCCCGTCGAAATCGATGTCGAAGAAGCGGGCGGTCTTGTCGTCGGTCACCGCGCCGACCCGGGTCGCGGCCACGCGGGCCAGCCTGGTCGGCCAGGGCGAGTCCCATCCCCAATACATGCGATAGGTGAAGGTGTATTCCCGCCCGGCTGTCAGGCCGCCCTTGGGGCGCCAGAACGAGACGATGTTGTCGTTGACCTCGTTCGGCGTGGGGATTTCGACCAGGTCGACCGCGCCGGCGCCCCAGTCGCCCACCGGTTCGATCCACAGCGAGGGCCGTTTTTCGTAATTCAGGGCCAGGTCCTCGAAATCGGCGAAGGCGCGCTTGCGCTGCATCAGCCCGAAGCCGCGCAGCGAATCGTCGGAGAAGGCCGAGAATTGCAGATCCTGCGGGTTGCGCAGCGGCCGCCATAATTGCTGGCCGCTGCCGGTCCAGATCGACAGGGCCTCGCTGTCATGCGCGGCGGGGCGCCAGTCATCGACATGGTTGCGGTCGTTGGCGTCGAAATAGAACATGCCCGTCAGCGGCGCGATCCCGGGTTCGGCGATCGCCGCGCGGGGATAGAGGGAGGATTGCACGTCGAAGGTCGTCATCTCGCCGGGGCGGATGGTGAAGCTGAACGCCCCGGCCACCGAGGGGCTGTCCAGCAGCGCGTGCACCACCACGGCATCGACGCCCGGCTGCGGCCGTTCCAGCCAGAAGGCGCGGAACAGGGCGAATTCCTCGCCCTTCGGGTTGCCGGTGCCGTCGGCGAAGCCGCGCGCCGACAGGCCGTAATTCTGCCCCTTGGCCACCGCGCGGAAATAGGATGCGCCGAGGAAGACGCAGAATTCCTCCATCACGCCCGGCGTGTTGATGGCATAGCGCAGGCGCAGCCCGGCGAAGCCCAGATCGTCGGTCACGCGCAGGGCGGGGTCGCCGTAGCTGAACAGGTCGGGATTATAGGGCACCGGCGCCGCCTTGCCGTCCACGACCTCATAGATCTCGATCCGCGGGCGGTACAGGAAGCCGCGCGGGAAGAATTCGACGTCGAAGGCCAGGTTCTGGCCGTGCCACAGCGCCTGGTCGGGCCGGTAGGCGATCGCGCGGTACTGGTCGAAATTCAGCTTGTCGATCGCCGCCGGCAGGGCCTGATCGGGCGCGCGGTAGGGGCGGCGCGACAGGGACTGGGCGATCTGCCGCACCGTGCCGCCGTCGAACGGACCGGTC
>NZ_JABXXP010000643.1 GCF_013376155.1 Nguyenibacter vanlangensis | reverse complement strand
CCCGACCCGGCCCAATGCGGCGGGGCCCACGGCGCGGGCTTGTGGTAATCGGGCCCGACGGCGCATCCGCTGGCCACGGCCGATACAGCCAGCACCGCGACCCGCCAAGAATATCCCCTACGCACCAGCCGGCCCCCTTGTCATCCTATGGTTCCCATGCTGCGGCCCCATCCGTGCCGCCCGCCGGCCGCGATCGCGGGCACTATCGACATGGCGGAACACATTGTGACATCATCCAACGCAACTGACCGACCCGTTCGGTCATCGTTCCACACCCTATCGGCTTTCCCCGGCGGGTCAATCCGTCTCCGACGGGGAAAGCACCGGCCGCAGGAGAGCCCCGCGCAATGTCCCCGCTACCGCCCCCCGATGCCCCGGACCTGCCGGGAGCATCCGCCGCCAAGCGGCTGCAGATCATCGAGGGCGCGGCACGAATCTTCGCCGCCCACGGCTATGAGGGCGCCAGCATGTCGCAGATCGCGCGTGAGGCCGGGGTGTCCAAAGGCACGCTGTACAATTACTTCGACAGCAAGGCCGCCCTGTTCACCGCCTTCGTCCGCCGCAGCGCCTGCGAGAAGCTGCCCCTGCTGTTCGAGACCATCGGCGAGAAGCGCACGCCCGAGGAGACCCTGATCGGCATCGCCTCGGCGATGATCCGGCTGACCACGTCGCCCCTGTCGCTGATGCTGAACCGCATCGTGGTGTCCGAGGCCGCCACCTTTCCCGTCCTGGCCGAGACCTTCTGGCAGGTCGGGCCGCAGAGGGCGATCGCGGTCTTCGCCGACTGGCTGGCGGCCCGCACGAACGAAGGCGTGCTGAACGTGCCGGACCCGGTGCTGGCCGCCGAATTGTTCTATGCCCTGTGCCAGACCCGCATCACGGCGCGAAAGCGCCTGCAACTGCCCGTCGCGGCCGAGGCCGAGGACATCGCCCGGATCGCCCGCCCCATCACGCGCGTCTTCCTCAACACGTTCGACGCCGGCAAGGGGCCCCCCGTCCCCGAACCGGCGGCCACGCCCTGAAGGCCCCCTCGTCGACGATCCTGCCATCCGGCCGCCACGCCGCGTCCGTCGCTGGCGTCTCGGCCGGCAACGGTGTACAGCCGCCGCCATGACCGACGCCATCGTCATTCGTCCGGCCCGGCGGGAGGACGCCGCCGCCCTTCCGCTGCTGGAACAGCATGCCGGCGCGCTGTTCCGCACCCTGCCCGACCTGGCCTGGATCGCCGACGACGCGGTGATGACCGCCGAATCGCACGGCGCCGCCATTGCCGAGGAGACATGCTGGGTGGCGGCCCCCCGGGAATCCCACCGGGAATCCCCCATCGGCTTCCTGACCGCCCGCATCGCCATCGAGGATGGCGGCGGCCCCGATGCCGGGCGGAAGGTGCTGCATGTCTGGCAGATGGCCGTGGCCCCCGACCGGCAGGGAAAAGGGCTGGGACGGCGCCTGCTGGATTGCGCCGCCCGGCAGGCCGCCGCGCGCGGCATCGCGTCGCTGACCCTGACCACCTTCCGCGACGTCGCCTGGAATGCCCCGTTCTATGCCAGGGCGGGGTTCGGCCTGCTGG
>NZ_JABXXP010000642.1 GCF_013376155.1 Nguyenibacter vanlangensis | reverse complement strand
CATCGCGGTCCTGCCGGTATCGGTGGATCACGGCGGGGCGGCGACCGTGCGCCGCTTCTATGCCGCGCACGGCGTGGCCGGCCTGCCGATCCTGTGCGATCCGCAGATGGCGATTCCGGCGGCGCTGCACGAGGATGGCGTGCCCGTGACCCTGGTGCTGGATCGCAGGGGGCGGGAAATCCTGCGGATCGGCGGTCCGGTCCTGTGGGATGCGCCGGATGTGCCGGCGCTGCTGCGCCGCATGGCGGGGTGAGAGGGTTGGAACGAGGCGGGCGGGATGAGGCCGGCGGAATTCGGGGGCACGGTGCGGGACGATAATCTTTCGGGCCACGGTCTTTCCAGTCCGGGTCCTTCAGGACAAACGGGGTTGCTGGGGCCGCATGACCCGGCGCCCGTCATGATCCATGGGCGGGCGGGCGCGTCGCCCTTCGTCCTGGTCAGCGACCATGCGGGGCGCGCGGTGCCGGCCGGCCTGGGCGACCTGGGCGTGCCGGCGGCGGAGTGGGAGCGCCATATCGCCTGGGATATCGGCATGGCCGGCATGGGGCGGCACCTGGCGGGGCTGCTGGATACGATCCTGATCGAACAGGCCTATTCCCGGCTGGTGATCGACTGCAACCGCGCGCCGGGTCATCCGACCTCGGTCGTGCGGGTCAGCGACGGGACGGCGGTGCCCGGCAACCTGGACCTGGATGACGACGACGTGGCGGCGCGGGTCGCGGCGATCTTCCGCCCCTATCACGACCGGATCGCCGCCGAACTGGCCGGGCGGCCGGCGGATTCCACGATCGTGGTGGCGCTGCATAGCTTCACTCCGGAAATGGGTGGGGTGGCGCGGCCCTGGCATGCCGGCATCCTGCACAACCATGCGCCGCGTTTCGGCCTGATGCTGAAGGCGCTGCTGGAGGAGGAGACCGGGCTGCTGGTGGGGGACAACGAGCCCTATGCCTTGACCGATACCAGCGACTACACGATTCCCACACATGCCGAGGCGCGGGGGCTGCCGCATGTCGAGCTGGAGATCCGCCAGGACCTGGTGGCGGATGCGGATGGCCAGCGGGAATGGGCGGAACGGCTGGCGCGGCTGCTGCCGCTTGCATGGGAGCGTTATCGGGCATGACCGGAACGAGCATGCCGCCGCCGGGGTGGCGGCCCATCGGCGGCGCCACCCTGCTGGCGGGGGTGATCGGCTGGCCGGTCGCGCATTCGCGCTCGCCCCTGCTGCATAATTTCTGGCTGGCCCGGCATGGGATCGACGGGGCCTATGTGCCGCTGCCGGTGCGGCCGGGGGATTTCGCGGTGGCGGTGCGGGGCCTGGGCGCGGCTGGATTCCGCGGGGCGAACGTGACCATTCCGCATAAGGAAGCGGCCTTTGCGATCGCGGACGACCTGCATCGTTCGGCGCGGCGCTCGGGGTCGGTTAATACGCTGGTCTTTGGCGTGGACGGACGGATCGCGGCGCGTTCGACCGATGGCGACGGATTCGTCGCCAGCCTGCAAGGCAAGGGCGTGGACGTGGACCGGGGGCCGGTGCTGCTGCTGGGGGCAGGAGGCGGCGCGCGGGCGATCG
>NZ_JABXXP010000641.1 GCF_013376155.1 Nguyenibacter vanlangensis | reverse complement strand
GGCGGCCACCGCCTGCCGCCGCGATCGCGTTGGCCAGAGCGGCGGCCGCCGCCGCCGTGCCGGTTTCGCCAATTCCGCCCGGATCTTCGGTACTGTCGACCAGATGCACCTCGATCGCCGGCGCTTCGTTCATGCGCATGATCCGGTAGGAATTGAAGTTCTCCTGCTGCACCCGCCCGTGAAGCAGCGTGATTTCATTGAACAGGGCGGCGCTCATGCCGAAGATCAGGCCACCCTCGATCTGCGAGACCACCTGGTCGGGATTGACCAGGTGGCCGCAATCCACGGCGACGGTCACCCGCCGGACCCGCACGCCCCCCATGTCGGTCATTTCGACCTCGGCGATCGTCGCCAGGTAGGAACCGAACACATATTGCAGGGCGATGCCGCGCCCGACCCCGGCCGGCAGCGGGGAACCCCAATCGGCCTTGGCCGTCGCCAGTTCCAGGACGGCACGCGCACGGGGCTTGCCCTCGGTCATCCTGCGGCGGAATGCCACCGGATCGGCCCCGGCGGCCGCGGCCAGTTCGTCGATGAAGCTTTCGACGACGAAGACGCCGCGCGTGCCGCCCACCCCGCGCCACCATGCGGTGACTACGCCCGGCGCCTCGCGCCGCGCGTAATCGAGGAACATGGCGGGAATATCGTACGGTGTCTCGACCGTCGCGGCCAGCAGGTCGTCATCGACGCCGTTCGGCAGCAGGGCCTGGGGCGCCCAGCGCGCGACCACCGCCGGGCCGACGATCCGGTGGGATAGTCCCACCAGGCGGCCGTCGCGGTCCAGGCCGCCGATCAGGTGGTCGACATAGGCCGGACGATAGCGGTCCAGGGTCAGGTCCTGTTCGCGGGTCCAGACGATCTTCAGCGGATATTTGACCTGGCGGGCGAACTGCACCGCCTGCGTGACGTACTCATGCTCCAGCCGCCGGCCGAAGCCGCCGCCGATATACTGGTTGTGAAGATGGATCTGGTCCTTGGCCAATCCGGTCAGTTCGGCCGCCGAATCGCGCGCGCGGGCCGGAACCTGCGACCCGACCCAGATATCGCAGCGGTCCGGCGCGACCAGCACGGTGCAATTGATCGGCTCCATGGGCGCGTGGGCCAGGAGCGGCTGCTGATAGACGGCCTCGACACGGGTGGCGGCATTGCCGATGGCGCCCTTGGCGTCACCCTTGACGTGCGCGACGATCGCCGGCCCGTCCAACGCGTCATACAACTGGCCATAGATCGTCTGGGTGTCGACCGCGCTGTTGACGCCCTCGTCCCAGGTGATCACCAGCGCGTCGAGCCCCTTGCGGGCCGCCCAGAAATGGTCGCCCACCACGCAGACGGCGTTGCCGATCGTCAGCACGTCGTGCACGCCTGGAACCTGCCGCGCGGCGCGGTCGTCGACATGGCGCAGCACGCCGCCCATCACCGGGCAGGCCGCGACCGTGCCGACGCGCATGCCGGGCACCTGGATGTCGATGCCGAACACGGCCTTTCCGGCCACCTTGGCCGCCGCGTCCAGCCGGTGCTGGGAATGGCCGATCAGGCGGAAGCGGGATGGTTCGCGCAGCGCGATGGGCCCCTTGGGCACCGGC
>NZ_JABXXP010000640.1 GCF_013376155.1 Nguyenibacter vanlangensis | reverse complement strand
AGGACCATCTGCTGGGCCCGGACGGCGCGCTGCGCCGCATGCTGGAGCGCGGATCGCTGGCCAGCCTGATTTTGTGGGGCGGGCCGGGCGTGGGCAAGACGACGACCGCACGCCTGCTGGCCGATGCGGCGGGGTTGCGCTTCGTGCAGCTTTCGGCGGTATTTTCCGGTGTCGCGGACCTCAAGCGCGCCTTCGACGATGCCAGGCGCCTGGCCGAGGCCGGGCGCGGCACGCTGCTGTTCGTCGATGAGATCCATCGCTTCAACCGCGCGCAGCAGGATGGCTTCCTGCCGGTGGTCGAGGACGGGACGGTGATCCTGGTGGGCGCGACGACCGAGAATCCGTCCTTCGCCCTGAACGGCGCGCTGCTGTCGCGCTGCCAGGTGCTGGTGCTGCGCCGGCTGGATGACGAGGCGCTGGAGCGTCTGCTGCGCCGGGCCGAGGCCGAGTGCGGGCACGAACTGCCGCTGACCGCCGAAGGGCGCGCCACGCTGCGTGCCATGGCCGACGGCGACGGGCGCTATCTGCTGAACATGGTCGAGCAGGTGCTGGCGGTGAAGGCCGAGCGGCCGCTGGACGCGCAGGGCCTGTCCGGCCTGCTGGCCCGCCGGGCAGTGCTGTACGACAAGGACCGCGAGGAACATTACAACCTGATCTCGGCGCTGCATAAATCGTTGCGCGGCTCGGACCCGGATGCGGCGCTGTACTGGTTTGCCCGCATGCTCGAGGGCGGGGAGGATCCGCGCTATATCGCCCGACGCCTGACCCGTTTCGCGGCCGAGGATGTCGGCATGGCCGACCCGCAGGCGCTGCCCCTGGCGATCGCGGCGTGGGAGACGTACGAGCGGCTGGGGTCGCCCGAGGGCGAGCTGGCGCTGGCGCAACTGGTGGTGCATCTGGGCACCGCGCCGAAATCGAACGCGGTCTATGCGGCCTATAAGGCCGCGCGGCGCGTGGCGAAATCGACCGGCAGCCTGATGCCGCCGGCCCATATCCTGAACGCGCCCACCGGATTGATGAAGGATCTGGGCTATGGCCGCGGCTATGCGGACGATTATGCGGACATCTATGCCGATGCGCATCCCGATGCCGGACAGCGGGGCGCCTTGCGCGGCTTTTTCCCCGACGGGATGGCGCGCCAGCAATTCTACCAGCCCTTCGACCGCGGGTTCGAGCGGGAGATCGGCAAGCGCCTGGAACATTGGGCGCGGCTGCGCGAGCAGGGGCGCGAGCGGGGGCGCGAACCGGGGCGCGAACAGAAGAAAGACGCGTAGGGCAGGCGTCCCCTCCGAGCCCGGGCGCTTCCGGCCCGTGGGAAAAATCGGTCCGGAACCTGGCTTTCCTGGCCGCGACGGCTGGACAGTCGGAGCAGACTGCGGGAAAGCCGTCAGTCATGAGTGTTGTGACCCTGACCGTCAGCGAGGACGAGGCCGATATCCGCCTGGATCGCTGGTTCCGCCGCCATTACCCGCACCTGACCCAGGGCGCGCTGCAGAAGCTGTGCCGCACCGGGCAGGTGCGCGTGGACGGCAGGCGCGCCGAGACCTCGACCCGTCTGGCGCCGGGCCAGGCGGTGCGCGTGCC
>NZ_JABXXP010000639.1 GCF_013376155.1 Nguyenibacter vanlangensis | reverse complement strand
CTGCCAGCCGCCGGCCACCTGCACCGGCGCGACGCCGCGCCCGTCATACCGCGCGACCACCGCGTCGATCACGCCGCGGACATAGGTGCCCAGATCCTCGATATCCGCCGGGACCTGGCCCTGGGCCTCCAGCAATTCGGCGACCACCCGCTCGGACACCGGATCGGCGCTGGCGAAGACCAGGGCCTCGACCAGCCGCACCGCCAGTTCGGGCGGCGCCGGCAACCCAGCAGGGGGGGCAGCAGGGGCGGCAAGCGGGGCCGCGTCGGCAGCTATGTCGGCAGCCATATCGGGGGTCGTCTCGTCGGTCATTCCGCCGCGTCCATCCTCTCGGGAGCCGCTTCGCCCGCTGCCTGTTCGTCCGCCTGATCACTGGCAGCCTGATCATTGGCGGCCTGGCCCGCCGGATCGCAGGCCCGCAGCATGATGCGGCCGAAAATTTCCTCCTGCCGCAATTCGATCGCACCGTTCCGCGCCAGTTCCAGCCCGGCGATCAGGGTGCCGGCCATGGCGGCCCGGCGCAGCCGGGTGCGCTCCAGGTCATCCTCGGCATCCAGCCCCGGACCGGATTCGGGCAGAAAGGAATCCAGCGCGCACCAGCCGGCACCGGTCCCGGGGATGGCCGCCTCGGTGCCCAGCAGCCGGTGCAAACGGGCCAGCGCATCCTGCACCGTCCAGAATTGCAGGCGCCGCGGCTGATAGACCCGCTTGCGCGCCCCCCGGCGCATCGCCGCCATATAAGCGCCCATCAATTGCGGCAGGTCCAGCGCCAGGCCCGAACGGTCGATTTCGGTCAGGTCCTCGCGCTCGCCCCGGGCAAAGACGTCGCGGCCCAGTTGCGGCCGGGCCGCCAGCCATTCCGCGGCCTGGCCGATCCGCGCCAGTTCCAGCAGGCGCGCCTGCAGCAATTCGGCCGCGTCCTCGGCATCCTCGCCGCCACCCTCCTCGGCCGGCAGCAGCAGCCGCGATTTCAGCCACGCCAGCCAGGCGGCCATGACCAGCCAGTCCGCCGCCAGTTCCAGCCGGATGCGCCGCGCCGATTCCACGATGGCCAGATATTGCTCGACCAGTTGCAGGATCGAGATGCGCGCCAGATCGACCTTCTGCGCGCGCGCCAGCTCCAGCAGCAGGTCCAGCGGCCCCTCGAACCCGTCCAGGCGCAGCATGGGCGCGGTCAGCCCATCAGCCAGTCCATCGGCCAATCCGCCGGCCGACCCATCGACGGGCTCGCCCGACAGGTCGCGATTCTGGGACAGGGCCGCCTGCCGCACCGGACGCGCCCTAGAAACCGGCCAGGGCGCAGGCCAGGCCGTTCAGCCGCACATGCTCGCAGAACGAGGTCGCCTGCGCGATGCTGGCAAAACCACGGGTCCGCAGCCGAAAAAAGACCGCACCATTGCGCTCGGTCCGTTCGATGATCGGCTCGTGCCCGGCGAACAGGTCGGGATAATGCTGGACCAGGCGCGCCCATTCCTTCTGCGCCGCCACCTCGGAATCGAGGGCGGCAAGCTGCACCCCATACCGGCCGCCCGCCGGCGTGACGGATGGGGCGCCAGGCGGCGCGGGAGACGGCGCGGCGGGCGCAGAAGAC
>NZ_JABXXP010000638.1 GCF_013376155.1 Nguyenibacter vanlangensis | reverse complement strand
CATGGAAGGACTCGTCGGCGGATTCGTAGCGGTCGGCCGCGCCGCCGCGGGCACGCAGCCGTTCCAGCGCGCGGGCGCGCGGCACGGCCAGGACCAGGGTCAGGTCCGGCATCAGCCCGAGCTGCGCGGTCAGCGCCGCGATCAGGTCCAGGATGTCAGGATCGGCGTGGCCCTGGCCATATCCCTGATAGGCCAGGGTGGAATCGACGAAGCGGTCGCACAGCACGATGGCGCCGCGCCGGAGCGCCGGGCGGACCAGCCGGTCGACATGATCGAACCGGGCCGCGAAATGGCCCAGGATTTCGGCGCGCAGCGACAGGTCGTGCCCGCCGAACAGCAGGAAGTCGCGCAGCGCCTCGGCCCCCGGGGTGCCCCCGGGTTCACGCGTGCAGACCACGTCGTGCCCGGCGGCGCCCAGATGGGCCGCAAGGTGCCGGACCTGGGTGGATTTTCCCGCCCCCTCGCCCCCTTCGAACGTGATGAACAGCCCGGGCACCGCGATCAGTGCCGGCCGAATTTCTGGCCCAGCACCGTCGAGGCGCGGGCGAACAGGCCCAGGCGCGCCACGTCCTGCCCCGCCACCAGCGGCATGCGGATATCGGCCAGGCCGGGATTCGAGATCACCAGGTCGCCCAGAACCTGGCCCGCCGCCACCGGGGCGGGAACCGGCGCCTGGTAATCGACCCCGATATGCGCGCGGGTCCGCCAGCCATGGGGCAGGGTCATGACGATGTCGCGCGTCGCCACCAGGGGGACGCCGGGCTGCGTGCCCAGCCAGACCGGCGCGTGCTCGACCACGTCGCCCTTGCGGAACAGGGTGGCGTTTTCGAAATTGGCGAAAGACCATTCCAGCAGGCGTTCGCCCTCATGCGCGCGGGCGTTGCTGGAGGGCATGCCGTTCAGGGCGAGCACCACCCGATTGCCGCCGCGATCGGAGCTGGCGCACAGGCCGAATCCGCCAGCGTCGGTGTGGCCGGTCTTGAGCCCGTCGGCCAGCCCCTTGTCCACCAGGACGTTGCGATTGCCCTGCGAGATCTTGTTGAACCGGTAGTCCTTCTCGGAGAAGAAATGGTAATATTCCGGGAAGTCGCGGATCAGCCGGACGGCCAGGACCGCCACGTCGCGCGCCGACATGTAGTGATTGTCGGCGGGCCAGCCGGTGGCATTCATGAAATGCGAATTGGTCAGGCCGATCTTCGACGCCGCATCGTTCATCAGCGCGACGAACTGGTCCTCGGACCCCGAGACGCCTTCGGCCAGCACGATGCAGGCATCGTTGCCGGACTGGATGACCATGCCCTGGATGAGGTCCTGCACCGCGATGCTTTCGCCCAGCGGCACGAACATCTTGGACCCCTGCATCCGCCACGCCTTCTCGCTGACCGGCAGGGCCTGGTCCAGCTTCAGGCGGCCGGATTTCAGCATGCCGAACACGATATAGGCCGTCATCATCTTGGTCAGCGACGAGGGGGGCATGCGCTCGTCGGCCGCCTTCTCCAGCAGGGTCGCGCCCGTGGTGACGTCCAGGATGCAAGCCCAGCGCGCCAGCGTGTCCACCGGACCGACCGGAGTCGCCGCCGGCGGTCCGGTGG
>NZ_JABXXP010000637.1 GCF_013376155.1 Nguyenibacter vanlangensis | reverse complement strand
GGCCAGGGCTGGAGCGTCGCGCCGTCGAACGGCACGGCCGATCCGGTGGGGGTGCTGGCCGCGCCGCAATTCGGCGGCCACACCGCGGGCACCGGCACCGGATATGACAATGCGTCGGTGCAGATCGACCAGTTCGGCAACATGCTGTCGATCGGCGGGGGCACGGTCAATGCGGTGTCGCAGGCGGGCGCGGTGGCGTGGAGCCTGGCGTCCGGCACCGTGCAGTCCGATATCCTGTCGGTGGCGCCGGGGCTGACCATGTCGAGTTACGTCCTGAATGCCGCATCGGTGCTGATGCAGGGCCAGTATCTGGCCGCCGGCGTGGGGTCCGGCGCCCAATGGCAGGGGATCGCGCTGTATCAGGTCAATAGCGGCGCGGCGCCGCGCTTTCGCGGGTTCGTCTATTACTACGTCAACGGTCCGGGGCCGATCTATGGTGCCAACCAGTGCTTCCTGGCCGGCGACCAGACGATCGACGATCCGATCCTGTGCTACCAGATCGAATATCCCAACGTGCCGCGCGTGGTGATGGTCTATCCGAGCATCGCGCAGATCGTCGGCGGCGCGGCGGCCTCCGGCGGTCTTAACGGGCTGTATCCGGAACTGGGCAATACGGCCGGCTGGGGCCCGTGCCAGGTGCCGGTCATCGAATATCGCTATCCGGCGCAACTGGGCAGCAACCTGCTACGCCAGGCGGGCTATAACGGCAATGTCGGGTTCTTCCTGCCGGACGGGCAGGGCGGCACCAACCATTATTTGTATTTCAGCCGCGGCGACATGGCGGCGAACGCGGCGGCCGGCACCAACGCCAATCCGGAACTGCAGGCGGTGATCGGGCCGGCTTATCCAAACGGCGCGATGGTGAAGATCGCGATGGGGGCGGTCAACTATGACGCGCTGGTCGGCGCGCATTTCGCGGGGAACGGCGCCACGCAGTTCACCGGCACGATGCCGATGTACAGCATCGACAATGCGAACTGGGTGGACCAGGCGGGGGCGGCGCAGATCCCGTTCGCGGACGAATATCATTACATCGCCACCGGGCAGCCGGGCGGCACCGACGTCTATGCCGGCCAGCCGTCCCTGACGCCGATTCCCGGCTCCTCGGACTGGTTGGTGACCTTCCTGCTGGTCGGGCTGTCGGACGCCGCCGCCAATCGGGGCAATGCCAGCGTGTGGGACACGGTGCGGGTGTTCCACTATTCCGGCGGCACGGCGACGCAGCTTGGCCCGGCGGTTTCGGGCGAGGCCTATGCGGCGGCCGACTGGCCGGGCTTCACCTTGGGGGCCTGGGCCGACACGAATGCCGTCGCCTATCTGGACGGCACGTCGGTGGTGATTTTCGGGAACATGGCATCGTATGCCGGCGCCTGTCCGAATCCGCAGGGCGCGCAATATTGCACGCGCTTCGGGTCGCTGAGCTTTGCCGTGGCGCAACTGGCCGATCTGTTCCTGGCCGCGCCGAGCGGGCTCTTCGACCTGTCGCAGCCGGCCAATCGGGCGCTGTTCCTGAACGGCGCGGGCGGCGCGCAGTATCTGGGGCCGGACGGGTCGAAGGCGCTGGGGGTGGCGCCACCGGTCTTCCTGACCGT
>NZ_JABXXP010000636.1 GCF_013376155.1 Nguyenibacter vanlangensis | reverse complement strand
CCGACCGCCCCGGCCGCCGCCCCGATGCCGGCCAAATCCGCCCCCGTCACGGCCGCGGTTCCCGGCAACGCGGTGCTGCCCAACGCGGTCTCGCCGAAATATACCAGCGAAAGCCCCGGCAAGGCGCGGATGCATACCTGCCTGGACCAATACAACGCCAACAAGGCCACCAACGGCAATGGCGGCCTGAAATGGATCCAGAAGGGCGGCGGTTATTACAGCGTCTGCAACGCCCATCTCAAAGGCTAGTGTCCTGCCCGAGAAATTCTTATGAGAATTTCTCGGATCAGCAGGCCACTAAAATATTGATCCCAGTGTCCTCGGGACACTGGGGCATCATCCGACCGGATGGACTCATCCGGTCGGATGAAGATGCTCGATAAAACAATAAATTAGAGCCATATCCGTGAACCCCATATCCGTGAACCAGTGTGAACGGATATGGCTCTACGACCCGATCTGGCGATGATTGCCAACAATGCTGTAAATCATGTATTTTGTCCAACCTTCAGGGAGGAACAAAATGCGGACATTCTCAACGAGCGACCTGTCCCGCAAATCCGGGGACATCATTGCCAGCGCTCTTCAAGGGCCGGTATCGATCAGCCAGCGTGGCAAGCCGCGCCTGGTTGTGTTGAGCGTGGAGCAATACGAGGCCCTGGTGCGCAGTCCGGAGGATCGGATTGTGGGCGCCACTGCGGACATGCCGGGGCCCCTGGCGCACGATATCGCGACGGCTATCGATGCGTATCTGGCGTCGACCGAATCAACGCCGTGAGCGTCGGTCTGCGACCCGGGACCGTCCTCAGATACCCCTATCTCTGGCATTGGCAGGACGCCCGCGGTGAAACGGAAGGGCGCAAGGAGCGTCCGATCGCCGTTGCCGTGGTGTTCCTCGCGCGGGAAGGACAGGAGTATGTCCTGCTCCTGCCTCTGACCACGCGCGAGCCCGCCACCGCGCGAGTGGCGGTCGAGATCCCGGACACGGAGAAGCGACGGGCCGGGCTTGATCGGACATTGCGCCAATGGCTCATCCTGGACGAATACAATCTCGATCCGTTGCAGGCGTCATATTATCTACGCGGGGACACGATCACCGGACAGTTCAGCGAGGCCTTTATTCGGCCTGTGCTGACCCGGTTCAGGTCTCTTTTGCCGCAGTCCAGGCGCGTGTCTCGCTATCCCTGATAGACAAGATTCACGCGCGCCCCCTTCCATTTGGCGACTGTCTTCGGGTTGATCCCATAGCGCTTCCTTCCGCTCTCGCGAAAAGATTGCACCATCAAATCCCGGGACTGAACATCCAAGCTTCCCCGCCTCCGATGCTCAAGGCGCCGGCCGGACGAACACCCGGCCGGCGCCATAGGACAGCCAGACCGCGTGCCGGGCGAACCAGTCCGCGCCCAGCAGCATGTCCACCGGCTCATGCAGGGGCAGCACCGTCAGCACCGGCGCGCGCTCCACTCCCCCGCCCACGCGCAGGCTGCCGAAACGATGCCAGTGATACAGGACGGGCCGCCCGTCCACGCCGCTGGCCTCGCCCCCGGGATCGATCGCCAGCCGGTCCGCCGTCACCCCCAGCCGCGCCGCCGCCGCCT
>NZ_JABXXP010000635.1 GCF_013376155.1 Nguyenibacter vanlangensis | reverse complement strand
GGGGGCGTCGAGCACGATCGGCGCCGGGCCGTCGCCGGGCGCGGGCCTGAGCGTGACATGGCCGAGATGGAACAGCGCGCCCCGGGTCGGGGTGATGGTGACCTGGACCGTCTGCCCCTGCGGCACCGCCTGCAGCCATTCGGGCAAATGGGGGCTGCGGCCGTCCATGGCAGGGCCGGGGACGGCATTGCCGGCCGGTCGCAGCCCGACCTGGATGCGGACGGTCGCGGCATAATAGCCGTAGCTGTCCAGCGCCGTCGCGAGACGCGCGTAATCGTTGCGGATCCGCCCCGCCAGCGCGAAGGGGCTGACCGCGCGGGTCTTCTGCAGGGCCAGGAGGCTGGAAGAGGCGCTGATGGCGCTGTCCAGGTCAGCCTGGCCGGTCGGGCGAATCGTCGTGGTGTAGGTTTGCGGGTCGGAGCCGAGCATGGGGCGGGGACAGAGGCCAAGGCCGAGGCCGCAGGCTGCGCCGGCGCATGCCTGAAGGCGCCTGATGACGATTTTTGCCGCCGCCGTGTCCGCCCTGCCCCGCGATGCGGCGCGACGCCGCCCTGACCATGCCAATATGCCGTGTCCCGCCCGTTTCCTCGCACGGCGGACCTGCCGCGCGCCGACGCAGTGTCTATGCCATTTATAAGGCAATGATTTGACGCGACGACAGAAAAACGGGGCTGGCGGTTTTTTGTTGCGGGAATTGGAGGTTCATCTTGACAATCCCCCCGTATCTTTGCCTGATCGATGCAGAGACGCTCGCAGCACCCGGTGTCGCAGGGGGAGATTCGCCGCGTGATGATCCTGTTCCATCCCGGTATGGCCGGCGCCGGGCCTTGACCCGAAGCTTGACACATATGATGTGTTCCCGCGCCTGCGCGGGATGGTCCGGCGGCGCGACCAGGAAGCCAGTACCGTGACCGAACAGCCTGCCAGCCCCATTGCCATGGAAAAGAATGCCGTGCCCGAGACGCGGGGCCTGCATGTCATCACCTGGGGCTGCCAGATGAACGTTTATGACAGCGCGCGGATGACCGACGTGCTGCGGCCGCTGGGCTATCGCCCCGTCGCGGCGCCCGACGACGCCGACATGGTCATTTTGAATACCTGCCACATCCGGGACCGCGCGGCCGAGAAGGTGTTTTCCGAACTGGGGCGGCTGCGCCTGGTGAAGGAGGCGCGGGCGGCCGAGGGGCGCGAGACGGTGCTGGCGGTCGCGGGGTGCGTGGCGCAGGCGGAAGGCAGGGAGATCCTGGCGCGCGCGCCGTTCGTCGATATCGTGCTGGGGCCGCAGACCTATCACCGCCTGCCAGAGATGGTGGCGCGCGCGGCCCGGGCGGCCGGCGCAGTGATCGACACCGATTTTCCGGCCGAGCAGAAATTCGATTTTCTGCCCGACGCGCAGGCGCCGCAGACGCCCGGCGGGCTGACGGCGTTCCTGACCATCCAGGAAGGGTGCGACAAGTTCTGCTCGTTCTGCGTGGTGCCCTATACGCGGGGGGCGGAAGCCAGCCGGCCGGTGGCGTCGGTGCTGCGCGAGGCGCGACGCCTGGTCGAGTCCGGGGCGCGCGAGATCACGCTGCTGGGCCAGAACGTGAATGCCTATCACG
>NZ_JABXXP010000634.1 GCF_013376155.1 Nguyenibacter vanlangensis | reverse complement strand
CAGTTCGCGGCCCTTGAAGCGCGCCGAGCCGGTAACGCGCGCGCCCGGCGCGTCGATCAGGCCCATCAGCGCCAGCGCGGTCATGCTCTTGCCCGATCCGGACTCGCCGACGATGCCCAATATTTCCCGCGCGCCCAGCGTGAACGACACGGAATCGATCACGTCGACCATGCGCCCGCCGACGGGCAGCGCCACCGTCAGGTCGCGGACCGACAGCAGAATGTCGGGGTCGGCGTCCATCGCGCGATCTCGCGCGTCAGTGTCCATCGCGCGCCCTCGCGCGTCAGTGCCCATCGCGCGCTTTCGCGCGTCAGTGTCCATCACGCACCCTCGGGTCCAGCAGCAGATAGAGCAGATCGACCACCGCGTTGGCGATGACGACGAACACCGCCGAATACATCACCGTCGCCATGATCAGCGGCAGGTCCAGGTTGGCCAGCGCCTGATAGGTCAGCCGCCCGACCCCCTGCAGGCCGAACACCACTTCGGTCAGCAGGGCGCCGCCGCCGACCAGTTGCGCGAAATCCAGCCCGAACAGGGACACGAAGCTGATCATCGACGTCCGCAACCCGTGCGCCAGCAGGACCCGCGCCGGCGACAGGCCCTTGGCGCGCGCGGTGCGCATGAAATCCTCGGCCTGCGTCGCGACCAGGTCGGCGCGCAGCACGCGGCTGTAGAGGCCGACGAACAGCACCGCCAGGGTGATCCATGGCAGCACCAGCGCGCGGAACCAGCCCAGCGGATCCTGGCTGAACGGCACGTAGCCCAGCCCCGGCACCCAGGAAAACAGCCAGGTTTCGTGATAGCGGCTCTGGGTGACCAGGTTCACCACCTGCCCCAGCCAGAAGACCGGGATGGAGATCCCCACCAGCCCCAGCATCATCAGGCCGCGATCGACCCAGCCGCCGCGCAGGGCGGCCGCGAGCGTGCCCATCGCCACCGACGCCGCCACCCAGATCACCGCGGCGCCCGAGACCAGCGACAGGGTCACCGGCGCGGCCTGCAGCACTTCCGGCACCACTTTCTCGCCCCGGTTGACGTAGGAGGTCAGGTCGCGGGTGACGAACAGTTTTTCCATCATCCGCCAGTACTGGACGGGCAAGGGCCGGTCGAAGCCGTATTCGACGCGCACCCGCGCCATCGTTTCGGGCGACGCGTTGCGCCCGGCGATGCGCGCCGTGGGGTCCGACCCCGGGGTGGCGAAGAAGACCAGGAAGATCAGCACGGAAATGCCGAACAGCACGAACAGCGTCTGGCCCAGCCGCCGCACGATCGCCATCGCCATCAGCCGCCCCCCCGGCCGGAATCGCGCACGTCCAGCGCGTCGCGCATGCCGTCGCCCAGGACGTTCAGCGCCAGCACCACCGCGACGATCGCCAGCCCCGGCGCGACGGCCACCATCGGGCGGGTGTAGATCAGCCCCTCGCCGTCCTGGATGATCGTCCCCCACGACGCCGCCGGCGCCTGCACCCCGATCGACAGGAAGGACAGGGCCGATTCCGCCATCAGCGCCAGCGCCATCACCAGCGGCGCCAGCACCACCAGCGTGCCGGCGACGTTGGGCAGGATGTCGCGCAGCACGATGCGATGGGCCGGCACCCCCAG
>NZ_JABXXP010000633.1 GCF_013376155.1 Nguyenibacter vanlangensis | reverse complement strand
GATGCCAGCGGCGTGCCGGCGGTGGGGATCGCCGCCGCCGGGGCGTCGGGCCCGATCACCGGGGTGATGCAGGGCATCGCCAATAATGCCGGCGAGACGGTGCTGCCCGTGTTGCAGAACCAGACGCCGTACCTGCCGGCGGGGCAGGCGGCCTATATCTACGTCGCGGACGATCCGAACCTGGTCTTTGCCGTGCAGGAGGATTCGGTCGGCGGGGCGCTGCCGGCCGGGGCGGCGTCGAGCAACGCCAGCCTGGTGGCCGGGGCCGGGTCGACCGTGTCCAGCCTGTCGGGCTGGCAACTGCAATCGAGCAGCCTGGGCACGGCGGCCGGCGGGCAGATGCGGATCCTGCGGGCCTATCAGTCGATCGACAATGCGATCGGTGCGAACGCCAGGTGGCTGTGCCGCATCAATCTGCATGCGATTACCAGCACCACCGGTATCTGAGGAGGCTGTATCATGGCCGTCATTACGACAGGCGCGCATCCGAAGGCGCTGTGGCCGGGCATCAAGGCCTGGTGGGGGCGCAGCTATGACGAACATCGCGTGGAATATCTGGATCTGTTCGACAGGCAGACCTCGGACAAGGCGTATGAGGAAGAGGTCGAGATCACCGGATTCGGCCTGGCGCCGGTGAAGCCGCAGGGGCAGCAGATCTATTACGACGTGGAATCGCAGGGATCGGTCAGCCGGTTCACGCATGTGGCTTATGCGCTGGGCTATATCGTGACCTATGAAGAGCTGCGCGACAATCTGTACGAGACCGTGTCCAAACGGCGGGCGGCGCAACTGGCGTTCTCGATGCGCCAGACGAAGGAGAACGTGCTGGCCGGGATCTATAACATGGCCTTCTCGGCCTCGGCCCCCGGCGGGGACGGGGCGTCGCTGATTTCGAACCTGCACCCGACCTTGTCGGGCATGCAGTCCAACCTGCTGGCGACGGCGGCGGACCTGTCGGAAGCGGCGATCGAGGACCTGACCATCCAGATCATGCAGTGCCAGAATAATCGCGGCATGCGGATCTCGGCGCTGCCGCGCACGCTGAACGTGCCGTCGGCACTGTGGTTCGAGGCGAACCGGGTGTGCAATTCGGTGCTGCAGAACGATACGGCGAACAATGCGATCAACGTGCTGCGCGCGACCAACGCGTTCCCCGAAGGGATCAAGCTGAACCATTACTTCACCAGCCAGACGGCGTGGTTCATCCGCACCAACGTGCCGAATTCGCTGACCTATTTCGAGCGCGACCCGATTTCCTTCGATCAGGACAACGATTTCGACACCAAGAACGCCAAGGCGGCCTGTTACGAGCGCTATTCCGGCTATTGGGCGGATTGGCGCGGCCTGTACGGAACGCCCGGCGTCTGAACGAATCGCGGTCCGGGGCAAAGCCCCGGATCTGAAAAACGAAAGGCCGTATCATGTCCGAACGAAAAAATTCCGTCGCCCGCATGAAAACCGCGCCGCGTGTGGGCGAGGTGCATGTGCACCATCATTATCACGGCGTGGCCTCGTCGCCCGAAAAACCGCCCGCGAAGGTGGCGCCGGGGCGGCGGACGCCGCGCGTGCGCAAGGAGACGCGGGGCGGCTGAACGGGTTGGGCGGCG
>NZ_JABXXP010000632.1 GCF_013376155.1 Nguyenibacter vanlangensis | reverse complement strand
CATGGGCTACAACGCCATGAAGCACAAGGTGCTCATCACCCTCGCCGCTCTCGAGGCCTCCCTCCGCGCCGAGGGCTTCTCCCTCCCGCAAGGCAATGCCGTCGATGCCGCGCGTGCGTCCTACGCGGCCGCGTAACGCTGGCGGCACCGGCCAGGGGCGCTGCCCCTGGACCCCGCCAAAGGCCGGCGGCCTTTGGAAACCGTTTCGTTTATCAATGGATTATGGTTGAGGGGCCTGCGATTCCTTGCGGCGGGGCGCGTGGGGTGTAGAATCCGCGCATGAAGATCTCGGTCATCGCGGATAGTCACGGCAATCTGCTCGCGCTGCAGGCGGTGCTGCGCGACATCGGCCGCCTGCACCCCGACCTGGTCGTCAATCTCGGCGATCTCGTCTCCGGCCCGTTCGACCCGGCCGGCAGCGCCGATGCCCAGATGGCGCTGGGTGCCGCGACCCTGGCGGGCAACCACGAACGGCAGGTGCTGGCCGGTGCGACCGGCGCCTCCGACGCTTTCGCCCGTCCCCGCCTCGCCGACCGGCATCTGGCCTGGCTGCACACCCTGCCGCCGACGCTCAGCCTGCTCGACGGCGATCTCTTCGCCTGCCACGGCAGTCCGGCCGGCGGCGATCTGGATTATCTGCTCGAAGACGTCTCCGCCGGCCACGCCGCCCTCGCCCCGGACGAAACGATCCGCCGCAAGCTGGCCGGCATCGGCCATGCCAGGGTCGTGCTCTGCGGCCACACCCATATCGCGCGCATCGTCACCGCCGGCGACGTGCTGGTCGTCAATCCCGGCAGCGTCGGCATGCCGTCCTTCCGCGACGACCGCCCCTGTCCCCACGTCATGGACGCTGGCAGCCCCCACGCCCGCTACGCCACCCTGACCCGCGCGCCACAAGGCTGGGCGGCCACCCTCCACGCCGTGCCCTACGATCACCAGGCCGCCGCCCGCCAGGCCGAACGGAACGGCCGGCCCGAAGTCGCCTTCGCCGTCCGGACAGGCCGCAGCCCGTAACCCTCAAGCCCACCCGCAACCCGCATCCGAACGCCGCACCATTAATGTTGACAATGTTACCATTCAGCGCCACGATAACATTGTTAATATCGGAGCGCGCGCCTGCCCCACCGCATAGCGCACAGCTTCCACAACAACCCGATCGCGACAGGACTCCGCCCATGACGACGCAGCCCGCCCCGCAATCCCCCGGCCTTCTGGCCTGGCTCCGCCGCGCCGGGTGGAAGGCCGCGCTCGATGTCGGTGCGAATATCGTCCTGCCGGTCCTGGTCTATGATGCCGTTCGCCCGGCCTGGGGCGAGGCCGGGGGCCTGATGGCCTCCTCCCTGCCGCCCCTGCTGTTCAGCGCGGGTGAATTCTGCCTGACGCGCCGCATCGACGCGCTGTCGCTCATCGTGCTGGCGGGCATCATGCTGTCCCTGCTGGCGCTGGTGGGCGGCGGTTCGGAAAAATTCCTGCAAATACGCGAAAAGATGGTGACGGCCGTCATCGGCATCGCCTTCCTCGGCTCGGCCGCGATCGGCCGGCCGCTCGTCTATCCGCTCGCCCTCGCCACGCTGCGCCGCACCGCCCCTTCCGCCGCCGCCGCCTTCCAG
>NZ_JABXXP010000631.1 GCF_013376155.1 Nguyenibacter vanlangensis | reverse complement strand
GCCCTATCTGCCGGCGGAAAGCCGCGAGGGGCTGGCGCGACCCCGTGGGAGCGCGATCGAGGGCGCGCTGTGGCTGGCGCGGCGGCTGCATGGGGACAGCGCCGCCGGAAAAGGACTTGCGGCGGAGGGGACGAGCGGCTAGAAGCCGCCCGTGGACGGACCGCGCCTGTCCGGCTTGCTGACTTGGACGCACGTGCCTTTGGACGCGGGGGGCACGCACTGGACGGACAACAGCATCTTCCTTTCCTGACGGCTTGCGGTGAATGACAGCGTGCCCTGCGTTGCGGGGGCGCGAACCGTGTTTCGTATTTTCCAAAAAATCATTCCGGAATCCCATCCTGTCGTGTGGCGTCCGGCCTTTCCCTGGTGCCAGGAGGCGCTGCATGACCACATTTGCCGATCTTCAGCTTGCCGAGCCGCTGTTGCGCGCGCTGAACGAGGAAGGATACACGACGCCGACGCCGATCCAGGCCGGCGCGATTCCGCACCTGCTGGCCGGGCGGGACCTGCTGGGCCTGGCGCAGACGGGCACGGGCAAGACCGCGGCCTTCGCGCTGCCGATCCTGCACCGGCTGCTGACCCATTCGCGCCGGGCGCACCCCAAGGGGGCGCGGGCGCTGGTGCTGGCGCCGACGCGCGAGCTGGCGTCGCAGATCGATGAGAGTTTCAAGGCCTATGCCCGGCATATGCGGCTGAGCCATGCCGTGATCTTCGGCGGCGTGGGGCAGGGGCGGCAGGTCGAGGCGATGCGGCGCGGGGTGGACGTGCTGGTGGCCGCCCCCGGGCGCCTGCTGGACCTGATGGGCCAGGGGCATGTCGACCTGGCGGGGCTGGAGGTCCTGGTCCTGGACGAGGCGGACCGGATGCTGGACATGGGCTTTGTCCGCGATATCCGCCGGATCGTCGCGGCACTGCCGCGCGAGCGGCAGACGCTGCTGTTTTCGGCCACCATGCCCAAGAGCATCGCCGAGCTGGCGCATAGCCTGCTGCGCGACCCGGCGACGGTGCAGGTCACCCCGCCGTCGAGCACGGTGGACCGGATCCGCCAGGCGGTGATGTTCGTGGACACGGAGAAGAAGCGCGACGCGCTGCGCCTGCTGGTGGACTCGCCGAAGGTGGAGCGGGCGGTCGTCTTTACGCTGATGAAGCACGAGGCGAACAAGGTCGCGGCGTTCCTGAACGAGAACGGGATCGTGGCCGAGGCGATCCACGGCAACAAGTCGCAGGGCGCGCGCGAGCGGGCGATGTCGGGCTTTCGCTCCGGCGCGGTGAAGGTGCTGGTGGCGACCGACATCGCGGCGCGCGGCATCGATGTCGACGACGTGACGCACGTGTTCAATTACGACCTGCCGAACGTGCCGGAGAGCTATGTCCACCGGATCGGCCGCACGGCGCGCGCCGGGCGGGACGGCTGGGCGGTGTCGCTGTGCGATGCCGAGCAGCGGGCGTGGCTGCGCGATATCGAAAAGGCGATCGGCAAGAAGGTCCCGGTGGTGCAGGAGCATCCGTTCCATTCCGACGCGGCCCAGAATTCGACGCAGAAGCCGCCCGTGCTGGGTGGTGGCGGCGGGCGCGGCCGGGGCGGCGGCGGTGGCGGGCGCCATCAGGCAC
>NZ_JABXXP010000630.1 GCF_013376155.1 Nguyenibacter vanlangensis | reverse complement strand
GCCAGCATCAGCACGGCGGCGGCGGCATAGCCGGCCGAGAGGGCCCCCAGGCTGCCCTGACCGATCAGCCAGCCGAACAGCAGCGGCGCCGCGACGCCGCCGAACAGCGTGCCCAGCGCATAGAACAGCGCGATGGTCAGCGAGCGGATTTCGAGGGGGAAGATCTCGCTGGCGGTCAGGTAGGCGGCGCTGGCGGCGGCCGAGGCGAAGAAGAAGATCGCGACCCAGAACAGGGTGAGCAGGCGCGCATCCAGCGCCCCGATGGAGAACAGCCAGGCGACGGCGGCCATCAGCAGGCCGGCCAGCAGGTAGGTCAGGCCGATCATGTAGCGGCGCCCCACCGTGTCGAACAGGCGCCCGAGCAGCAGCGGGCCCAGCAGGTTGCCCATGGCCAGCGGCAGGATATACAGCCCCACCCGGCCGTCGGGGACGTGGCCGTAGCGGGTCAGGACCAGGCCGTAGGTGAAGAACACGGCATTGTAGAGGAAGGCCTGCGCGGCCATCAGCACCAGCACGTAGCCGGCGCGGCCGCGATAGGGGCCGATGATGACCCGCAGCGCCTCGTGCAGTCCGAACGTGCCGGCGGGATAGATCGACACGGTTTCCAGCGTTTCGGTGATATGGCCCGGGCCGCCGTGGCGGGTTTCGATCCAGGAGACGATGCGGGTGGCTTCGTCGATCCGGCGGTGGGTCATCAGCCAGCGCGGGCTTTCGGGGACCCAGCGGCGGAGCGTGACGACCGCCAGCCCCAGCAGGGCGCCGAGGGCGAAGACGACCCGCCAGCCGGTGGCCACCGGCAGAACGCTGCCCTGAAGCAGCACGGTCGAGGCGCCGGCGCCCAGCGCGGCGCCCGCCCAGAACGTGCCGTTGACGATCAGGTCGATCCGGCCGCGCAGGCGGGCGGGCATCAATTCGTCGATGGCCGAGTTGATCGCCGAATATTCGCCGCCGATTCCGAGCCCGGTCATGAAGCGGAACAGGGCGAAACTGGCGAGGTTCCACGACAGGGCGGTCAATCCGACGCCCGCGATATAGAAGGCCAGCGTGACGGTGAAGATCTGGCGTCGGCCGAGCCGGTCGCTGAGCCAGCCGAACAGCAGCGCGCCGATCACGGCGCCCGCGACATAGGCCGATGCCGCGCCGCCGATGTCGGTGGCCGAGAGGCCCAGCGTGTCGTGGCGCTGCAGGACGGGCGCCACCGAGCCGACGACGGTGACTTCGAGCCCGTCCAGCACCCAGGTGATGCCGAGCGCCACCACCACGAGCAGGTGGAAGCGCGACCAGGGCAGGCGGTCGAGGCGCGCGGGGATGTCGGTGATGACGGGGAGATGCGGAAGCGCGCGGTTGAAGCGCGACCGGGTGGATGTTCCTGTCATGTATGACGTGATCCTGACGAGGGCGTTACGGTTGCTTGTTGCTTGTTGCTTGTTGCTTGGAGGCTGTTTTCGTAAGCCTCTTATGTCTTATTTCGCCAACAGGTCATGTAGCGGGTCGGTCGCGCCGGGCGGCATCATGTTCGTGTGAGCGGCCGGGCCGCGACGCGGATTTCCGCGATCAGGCCGGGCAGCAGGACAAGGGCCACGGCCGGGCCGCCCAGCCAGCCGGCCGCCAG
>NZ_JABXXP010000629.1 GCF_013376155.1 Nguyenibacter vanlangensis | reverse complement strand
TCCAGCCAGCCATGCCAGGCGTCGGGGTGCGTCCGCAGCCAGCGTCGGGCGACCAGCGGCGGCGGCACGTGGTCGCGCTGGATCGCCAGCATCATCATGTTCTCGTCCGGGATCGTGAAGCGGATCTGCGCCAGCAGCCGCGCCGCGTTGGGGCAGTCGGTGCGGTAGCCGCGGCGGATCACGGTATTGACGCTCGTCCCGCCATTGGGGCCGAAGACCTTGTCGCCGCCGGTCAGGTAGCGGATCGCGAAGCGCAGGTTCATGGGATGCGGCTCCCACGCCAGGAACAGGATCGGCCGGTGGCTCAGAATGCTGCGGTCGACCTGGCTGAGCATGCCCTGTTCGCTGCTTTCGACCAGGCGGAAGCGGCCGAGATGGAACTGGTCCCGGCGGATCATCTCCAGCACCAGCCCGTTGCCGTCATTGCCGGCTTCCAGGCCGAAGATCATATGGCCCAGGCGTCCCCCCCAGGCTGCGATGTCGCCATAGTCGCGCAGGCCCGCCTTCCACGTATAGTCGGGCACGGCCAGCGTGTAGTGCGCACCCGACAGGTTGGTCGCCAGCCGCTCCACCGAGCCGTCGGCCAGGAACGGCGCGATCGGCGTGCTGCCGGTGGGCTCCCAGTTGCTCAGAAACGCATCCACCCGCCGGTCGCGCATCGCCACATAGGTCATGACCAGCGGCAACAGCGGCGTCTGGGGGGCATAGCCGAGCGCGTCGAACAGCGTCGCGGTGACCGCCGTCACGGCCTCGGCATCCGTCCAGCCCACATTGGACAGGCGGATGGGCACGCAGGCCGCCGGGTCGCCGGGCATCCGGGCCGCCACGGCAGGCATGGCAAGAAGAGGCATGGCGATAAGATTGATCGCCGCGAACAGAGCGGCGACCCGGCCGACGATGCTTCTGGGCATCCAGCTATAACTCCCTCGCTGACTGGCGGAAGGCCAGCAGGGACATCATGTCCGTCCCCATTCGCCATTCACCCGAATGTTTGCGTCGCGGAATAGTTTGGTTTCGACATGAGGGAGCGTTTCAAGGGGGCCGGACCGCTTTTATGCGGGCCGCGCGACACGCCGCGTATTCCATCGCCTGCCCGTCGGTCCTACTAATCTACGGGCAAATCCACGGGCTGGATCGTGCGGATGTCGTTCCGCGCCAGGTCCGGATCGATGCCCGCCCTGCGATGTGCGGCCACTGCGGAGAGTTGGAGTTTGATAAACCCGCTTTCGTTCGAAATCTGCCGCGCCGGACGCCTGGCCGAAATCATCGACGACCTGGCCCGGCTCCGGATCGCCATATTCCGCGACTGGCCCTATCTCTATGACGGGGCCGACCCGGTCTATGAGCGGCGATATCTCGAGGTTTATCTGCGCAGCCCTCATGCGGCGGCCATCGTCGCGCGCGACGATGGCGGGCGGATCGTCGGCGCGTCCACCTGCCTGCCGCTGGCCGATGAAGCCGCCCCCATGCGCGCACCGTTCGAGGTCAGGGGCCAGGATCTGCGGCGGTTCTTCTATTTCGGCGAATCCGTACTGCTGCCCGCCTGTCGCGGCCGGGGCGCCGGGGTCCGCTTCTTCGCGCTGCGCGTGGAGGCGGCGCGCGCCGCCGGTGCCGATT
>NZ_JABXXP010000628.1 GCF_013376155.1 Nguyenibacter vanlangensis | reverse complement strand
AACGACCACCTGTCCGGCCAGGCCGGACGGGCCGGGCATGGCGCCGCCGGTCATGCGGCCAGCATCCGTTCCACGGCGCGGCGGCCCCCCGCGACCAGATGCGGGGGGATGGTCACCTCATGACCCATGGTTTCCAGCGCCCGGCGGATCGCCGGCAGGGTGATCCGCTTCATATGCGGGCACAGATTGCACGGACGGACGAAGTCCACCGTGGGGTGCGACGCCGCCAGATTGTCGCTCATGGAACATTCGGTCACCAGCAGCACCTTGCGGTGCGTGCCGCGCGCCACGAAATCCGACATCGCGGCGGTCGATCCCGAGAAATCGGCCTCGGCCACCACCTCGGGCGGGCATTCCGGGTGGGCCAGCACCGCGACGTCGGGGTTTTCCTCGCGCCAGGCGCGGATCTCGCCGGGGGTGAAGCGCTCATGCACCTCGCAATGCCCGGCCCAGGTGATCATCTCGATCCCGGTTTCCTTCTGCACGTTGCGGGCCAGGAATTCGTCCGGGATCATGATCACCCGCTCCACGCCCAGGCTCTCGACGATGCGCCGGGCATTGGCCGAGGTGCAGCAGATGTCGCTTTCGGCCTTCACCTCGGCCGAGCTGTTCACATAGGTCACGACCGGCACGCCGGGATGGGCGCGGCGCAGGGCCCGGACATTCTCCGCCGTGATCGAATCCGCCAGCGAGCAGCCGGCCTGCAGCGACGGGATCAGCACCGTCTTTTCCGGGTTCAGCAGCTTGGCCGTCTCGGCCATGAAATGCACGCCGGCCATGACGATCACCTCGGCGTCCAGTCCCTGCGCCTCGCGCGCCAGGGCCAGGCTGTCGCCGCGGATGTCGGCGATGCAGTGGAAGATCTCGGGCGTCTGGTAGTTGTGCGCCAGGATCACCGCGCGGCGCCGGCGCTTCAGCTCCAGGATGGCGGCGATATCGTCGGCGAACAGCGCCCATTCCATGCGCGGCACGACGCGGGCGACCCGCTCGTACAGCAGGTCCAGCCTGGATGGGGCAGCGAGGCTATCGGGAACGAGGCTATCGGGCATGATCGGCTCCTTCATCATTTATACTCCATATGAGTATAAATGGGCCACAACGACGCACGCGTCTTGTTTCCCCCGATATGCCCCTGCGTCAAGCCGATTGCAGGGGGCTTGCGGCGTCCTTTCCGCCCCGCGCGTGGAAACATGGCCTTTTCCAATGGATTGTCATCGTAAACATATCCGTGAGCATGCGGGCTAATTTCCCAGGGCCTATTTCCCAGGGTCTATCTCCCAGGGCCTACCTCAACGGGCTTAGCGGCAGCTTCGACCCGGTGATACGCCGCGCGCCGATCACCTCGCGGCGGAACCGGAACAGCCTTGCCGGCCGGCCCCTGGTCTCGGGAGCGAACTCCGCCGTTTCCTCCACCAGGTCCTGCTGGGTGATCAGCCGGCGGAAATTCTGCTTGTGCATGGCCTGGCCGGCCACCGCCTCGACCGTGCGCTGCAGGTGCAGCAGCGTGAAACTGTCCGGCATCAGTTCGAAGATCACCGGCCGGTAGCGGATCTTGGCGCGCAGCCGCGCCATCGCCGTGGCCAGGATGCGCCGGCTGTCGCCCGCCATGCCCAGCCC
>NZ_JABXXP010000627.1 GCF_013376155.1 Nguyenibacter vanlangensis | reverse complement strand
GTCGGCGCGCGCCATGCGGATCGGCCCGGCCGGGCCGAACGGCTTCCTGCGCCTGAACGGCCGCCAGACGCGCGTGCTCAATGTCGCGCTCTATCCTTTTATTCCCAGCCTGCCGAACGGCAATTTCGACCGGCTGATCCGGCATGTCGTCGCGCGCTACCAGGCGGAGAACCAGGACGTTCTGCTGCATGTCGTGATGAGCGAAAGCGTCGATATCTATGACCCTGAAACCCTGGCCGGCCTGTTGTCCGCCGGCGGTTACGACGTGGTCGAACTCGACACGCTCTATCTCGGTTTTCTGGCGGGAAAGGGACTTCTGGCCCCGGTGCGCGTGACCGGGGACGCGCCGCTGCCGGCAGGCCGGGCGGCGGCGACCTATGATCACGTTCTCTATGGCATACCAAGCTGGCTCTGCCTGGATTTCGCCTATGCCGACGACGCTGCCCTGGCATCGGCGCGAAGCCTGTCGGATTTCGTAAAAATCCTGTCGCAGCAGGGACGAAAATCGCGCGGCCTGTCCGCCGATTTCTCGGGCACCACCCGCCTGCCGTCCCTGTATATCGATGCCTACGCACAGCGTTACGGCACCGCCAGCCTGTCGGACGCTATGAGAATGCCCCCGGACGATGCGGTGATCGACGCGCTGGCCACCCTGGTCCGCGCCTGTGACGAGGGCCCCCGCAATGTCTGCGCCGACGGAACGCTGACCCGCGCGCCCGATGGAGAAATCGAACGTGCGTTCGCGACCGGCCGCAGCATGGCCGATATCGGCTTTTCGGAGCAGAGCTTCTATATCGCGCTTTATGCTCCCAAACGCGCTGCGCGACCGACGATGATCCCCGTGCCATGGGGGCCCCACCCCGCGCCGCTGCTCTATAGCGATGCTTTCGTGACCAGCAGGGCCAGTTGCGGCAGCGGACGCTGTGCCGAGGACGGCGCGCGCTTCACGGCCCTGATGACCGGCACCGCGATGAAGAATTATATCGCATTTTCGGACGACCTACCGGCAGGGACGCCGCCACGGCATCTGCTGGTCGCGACCCGGCCGTTCTGGCAACAGCCGCGCGTGCGGCGCGACCCCATCTATCGCCAGGCCGCCGACGCGGTGGCGCAGGGCACGGCCTTTCCCAACGCGCTGACCCAGGCCACGCGCGACCGCATGGCGCGAGAGGTCTGCCTTGCGCTGAAGGCCCGGGTTCCGGTCTATGATTGCGGCGACACGCGTGGCCCGATGTAGGACGCGCCTTGGGTTTCATGACGAAAACCGCCTCTCCGCCTCCCCCGAAAGATCACATGAACATCTTCAGCGTCAATAATATCCTGGTCCATATCCCGATCGGCCGCGCCGGGTATGACCTGTCCTGGGTCGAAGCGATCGGCACCGCGTTCTGCCTGCCCTGCATCTGGCTGGCCAGCCGGGAACGGGTCGAGAATTATGCCTTCGGACTGGTCAACGTCACCTGCTTCGCCGTCATCTTCTTCCAGATCCAGCTTTATGCCAGCCTGCTGCTGCAGATCTTCTTCTTCGCCGCGAACCTGTACGGCTGGTATGCATGGACCCGTCCGCGCGAGAACGCGGCGACCGCGCCGGCCGTGCGCTGGCTGGCGCCGGCGCGGCTGG
>NZ_JABXXP010000626.1 GCF_013376155.1 Nguyenibacter vanlangensis | reverse complement strand
CGCTGCCCGCGTCGTAGAATTCCAGGTCCTGCGCCGACGCGCCCCACGCCTGCAGCACCGGGTCCACCGCCGCCCAGGCGGCGTCGATATTGTCGGCGCGCTGGAACAGGGTCGCGTCGCCCGCCAGGCAGTCATAGAGCAGCGTCTCGTAGCCGACATTGGGCTGCAGGTCGAACGCGTCCTCGTACCGGAAACGGACCTGCACGCCGGCCAGGTCCATCGCCGGGCCGGGCCGCTTGGCCGCCATTTCGATCGTCAGGCCCTGGGCCGGCTGGATGTTCAGGATCATGCGGTTGGGCGGCAGGGACGCGGTTTCGGTCCCGCGGAAGATCGCGACCGGCGGCTTCTTGAACTGCACCACGATCTCGGTGCGGCGGCCGCCCAGCGACTTGCCGGTCCGCAGGTAGAACGGCACCCCCGACCAGCGCCAGTTGTCGACATACAGTTTCAGCGCTGCGTAGGTCTCGGTCACGCTGTCCGGCGCGACGCCGGGGCTGTCGCGATAGGCGGCGACCGGCTTGCCGTCGACCGTTCCGGCCCGGTACTGGCCGCGCACCGCATCCTGCGGGTCGATGGGGCGGACGGATTCGAACAATTGTTCCTTCGCCGTGCGCACCGTCTCGGCGGACAGGGAGGATGGCGGTTCCATCGCCACCATGGCGAACAATTGGAACAAATGATTCGGCACCATGTCGCGCAGCGCGCCGGTCGGTTCGTAGAATGCGCCGCGCTGCTCGACGCCGATGGTCTCGGCCGCCGTGATCTGCACGTGGTCGACATGGTCGTTCTGCCATAGCGGCTCGAAGATCAGGTTGCCGAAGCGCATCGCCAGGATGTTCTGGACCGTTTCCTTGCCCAGGAAATGGTCGATCCGGTAGATCTGGCGCTCGTCGAGCACCGAGAGGATCTGCCGGTTCAGCGCCTGCGCGGTGGCCAGGTCGGAACCGAAGGGCTTTTCGATCACCACCCGGCGGAAATGCCCGTCCTGTTCCCGCAGCAGGCCGGCCCGGCCCAGCGTTTCCACCAGCGGACCGAAGAAGCGCGACGGCACCGCCAGATAGAACACGGCGCTGCCCGGCAGGTGGGCCGCCAGCGCGCGGACCTGTTCGAGGTCCGAGAAATCCGCCTGTTGATAATCCAGGCGGTCGGCGATCCAGGACCAGACCTTGGCGTCGATGCTGGGCGCGTGGAATTCGGCATTCCGGTCGCGGGTGAAGTCCTGCATCGTCGCCGACAGCCCGTCGCGCCACGCGGCCGCGCCGCCCGCCGCGCGGTCGATGCCCAGAATGCGGAAATCCGGATCCAGCAACCCGTTGCCGGCCAGGTTGTACAGCGCCGGGATGAGCAGGCGCTTGGTCAGGTCGCCATGCGCGCCGAAGATGACCAGCGTGCAGGCCGGCGCGGGCCTGCTGCCCGATGGCGGAATGGCATGCCGGCTGCGCGCCGGCGACGATATGTCGCGAAAGAAGGACATGGCGGCATTACTCCTGGACAGCCGGTCGCCGGACCATAGGCGGGCGCGGGCGGGGCGTCCTTGCGCCAGATCACGCGCCGTTTGCCCGATCGCCCGGCCGCCCGATCGCCCGTCCGCCATGTGAACACCCCGCGCCGGAGCGGAGCAA
>NZ_JABXXP010000625.1 GCF_013376155.1 Nguyenibacter vanlangensis | reverse complement strand
CTGCGCTGGAGCGGCTGGCCGCCGCCTGTCGGCCGAAACTCTTCCTGATCAACAGCGCGGTGCACAACCCCACCGGCCACACGCTGGGCGCGGCGGCCGCCCATGACCTGCTGCGCCTGGCCGAGCGGCATGATTTCCTGATCGTCGAGGACGACACCTATGCCGATTTCCATCCCGGGCAGCCGATCCGCCTGGCGGCCCTGGACCGGCTGCAGCGCGTCATCCTGGTCGGCGGCTATGCCAAGACACTGGCCGCCGGCCTGCGGGTCGGGGTGCTGGCGGCCCGGCCCGAGCTGATCGACCGCCTGACGGAACTGAAGCTGCTGGCCGGGCTGACCTGCCCGCCCCTGGGCGAGCAGGTGGTGCATCGCCTGCTACATGAGGGCCATTACGCCCGCCACCTGGCCCGCCTGCGCCAGCGGGTGGACCAGGCCCGCCATCATTGCATCGACGCCCTGGTCCAATGCGGCCTGACCATTGCGCACCCGCCCCACGCCGGCATGTTCGTCTGGGCCGACTGCCACCGCGATTCCGAAACCGTGACGCGCATGGCTGCCGATCACGGCATCCTGCTGGCGCCGGGCGCGCTGTTCTCGCCCACCCAGGCGCCTTCGACCATGCTGCGCTTCACGGTCAGCATGGTCGAACATCCGAAACTCTGGAGCACGCTCCGTTCCATCCTGGGCGAGACGGAAAGCGCGGGATTTCCTCAGCCGCCCATGGGGTCGTAGCCGGGCTTCTTGTACAGCGTGCCGGGCTTACCCAGGATATCGGGCTTATAGACCGTCTCGACCCAGTCCGCCGGCGCGACGTCCTCGATGCCGACCGAAACCGCCGCTTCCTTGCTGCCGACGGCGGCCATCACCGCCCGCGTGATCTCCTCGGCCAGCCGCGCCTTCTGTTCCTCGGACTTGCCGGCGTACAGCTTCACGATGACATGCGGCATGGTTCATCTTCCGTGGCTTATGTCCGGTACTGATCGTCGCTTACCTTTTCCATCCAGTCCACGGGCGAGCCGTCGAATTTCTCCTGGATCGCGATATGGCTCATCGCCGTGGCGGGCGAGGCGCCATGCCAGTGCTTCTCGCCCGGCGCGAACCACACGACGTCGCCCGGACGAATCTCCTCGACCGGGCCGCCCTCGCGCTGCGCCCAGCCGAAGCCGGACGTCACGATCAGGGTCTGCCCCAGCGGATGGGTATGCCACGCCGTCCGCGCCCCCGGTTCGAACGTGACCAGGGCGCCGGTCACGCGGGCCGGATCGGGCGGGGAGAAGAGCGGGTCGATCCGCACCGTGCCGGTGAAATACGCCTCGGGCCCTGCCCCGGAGGGCTGCGAACCGCTTCGCCTGATCTCCATGACGTGTCTCCTCCATGGGCGTCCGGACGCGTCGCCATCATGGGCCGCGCCGTCGCACCCGGAAAAATTAGCACGCGCCCCCGCGATGATTAGACGCTGTTCTCCGTATGGACTTGTGAGTAGAACTTCATAATGAACCGGGACAATCTTCACGACCTGGCGGCCTTCGTCACCGTGGCGCAGGAACGCAGCTTCACCCGCGCGGCGGCGCTGCGCGGCGTGTCGCCCTCGGCGCTCAGCCAGACGATCCGCGGCCTCGAAGCCC
>NZ_JABXXP010000624.1 GCF_013376155.1 Nguyenibacter vanlangensis | reverse complement strand
CGCCGGTGTCACGATGCGACGAGGAGCAGGCGGCGAGGGCCAGGAGTGGAGCCAGCGCCAACGCCAGCAGCGGGCGGCCCCGCGTCGCGACGAGATGGAAGGCGGCGGCGGATGGCAGTCGGACGGTCATGATGGCCCTGGTCCCGTTTTTCGATGCCGTCTTCATATCCCGGCCCGCCAGCCCCGCCAAGCCGCCCGTTGATTTTCGCGCAATTCAGGGATTTTTTCTGTTTGATTTTCCCCGCTTCAGGCGGCGCGCCGTTCGCCGAGATGCGCCCAGACCGTCAGCAGCAGGGCGGCCAGCGCCAGGACCGCGCCGACGACCGGCAGGCCGCCATAGGACCAGGCGGTGGGCACGACCAGGCCGCCGATCCACGCGCCGGCCGCATTCCCCAGGTTAAACGCGCCCTGATTGAGGGTGGAGGCCATGTTCGGGGCCTCGGCGGCCTGCTGCACCACGCGGTATTGCAGGGGCGGCACCAGCGCGAAGACGATGATCCCCCACAGGAAGAGGGTCATCATGGACGCGGCGGGGAACCGGCTGGCCGGGATGAAGGCCAGGAGCACCGCGATCGACGCGACCAGGGTCATGATGACCGACGGCAGCAATTTCCAGTCCGCCAGGCGGCCGCCGGCCAGGTTGCCGATGGTGATGCCCGCCCCGAACAGCAGCAGCGCCACGGTGACCATGTGCGGCGACAGTCCGGCGCGGGTTTGCAGCAGCGGGGCGATGTAGGTGAACACGCTGAACAGGCTGGCCGAGCAGACGGTCGAGACCAGCATGGTGAGCTGGACCTGGAAGCGGCGCAGCACCCGCAATTCGGTCAGGATGCGCGGCGGCACGTAGTCGCGGCCGTCATGCACCAGGGCGGCGATGGCCGCGAGCGCGACGACGCCGATCGCGCAGACGGCCCAGAAGGTGGCGCGCCAGCCCGCCCATTGGCCCAGCGCGGTGCCGAAAGGGACGCCGAACACGTTGGCCAGGGTCAGCCCGGCGAAGACCAGCGACAGGGCCTGAGCGCGTTTCTCACGCGGGACCAGGTCGGCCGCGACGACGGCGGCGGTGCCGAAGAAAGCGCCATGGCAGAAGGCGGTGAGCACCCGCGCGGCCATCAGCAGCGCGTAGTTGGGCGCGATCGCGCAGCAGAAATTGCCGGCGATGAACAAGGCCATCAGGACCAGCAGGGCGGTCTTGCGGCGCAGCGGCGCGGTGGCGATGGCGACGATCGGCGCGCCGACCGTCACCCCCAGCGCATAGCCCGATACGAGCTGGCCGGCGGCGGGAATCGACACGTCCAGCGTGGCGGCCAACTGGGGCAGCAGGCCCATGATGACGAATTCGGTCGTGCCGATTCCGAAGGAGGCGAGCGCGAGGGCGAGCAGGGGTAGGGGCACGGCGTGTGGTCCGGGTTTGATCGCAATCGCGCGACGGCGATGCGCCATTGCTTCTTCCCGGTTCCGCATGGCTTGAAAAGAGCGATTATCGGATGCCCGATCGAACGGCGGCGTTTCGCGACGTTTCCGCCACAGCGGACGGGGTATGCGGCCGGGGCGGTGCGGCCGGGGGAGCGAGGATGGGTTGGATCGGGCGGTGGGCGACGGCGGCGGGACTGGCGGCGGCGGGACT
>NZ_JABXXP010000623.1 GCF_013376155.1 Nguyenibacter vanlangensis | reverse complement strand
CCCCGCTGCCCCAGCGCGGTCATGATCGCCAGCGGCGGAAAGACCAGCGCGGCATCCAGCCCGTTCCAGGCCAGCCCGTCGGCGATATTGGCCCAGGACGGCGCCACCACGATCTCGGCGTCGATCCCGTGCCGCGCGAACAGCCCGGCATTCCGCGCGACCAGGACCGGCGCGCTGTCGGCCAGGCGCAGCAACCCGATACGGATGGTCTGGGTCATGTCAGGTCGTCCTCGGAAGGCTCGCGCCGGGCGCGAAGATACTCCGCCGCGATGTCGGCGATCCTGCGGGATTGCCGCATCGCCCGCCGCCGCAGCCAGCGATAGGCCTCGGCCTCGCCGCACCGTTCGGCCTGCATGAAGACCTTCTTGGCGCGGTCGATCGTCTCGCGCTCCGACAATGTCTTGCGCACGGCATGCAACTCGTTCTGCGTCTGGCGGAACCGGCTGTAAAGCGCGATCGCCGCGCGCAGCAGCGGCTTGACGTCGCGCGGCGGCGTGTCCAGCACGTTATAGGAACAGATCCCGGCCTCGAACGCATCCTCCATCAGGCGCACGTCGTCCTCGTCCACGAACAGGGCTATGGGACGCTCCAGCCCGGAATCCGATAGCGCCCGCACGCTGTCCAGCGCGTCGCGGTCGGCGCGCGACATGTCGACCAGCACGATGTCGGGCGCATGGGCGCGCACCGCGTCGATCAGCGACGTGCCGGCCGCCAGGCGCACGACGTCCAGCGACAGATCCGCGCGCAAAATGTCCGACAGGGCATTCGCCCGTCGTGAATTCTCATCGGCCAGCAGGATCTTCATCGTACCGCTTGTTCCGATCGCGCATCGTCCGTCAATACACGTCTCGCAGATAGCGGCCCGCCCGCGCAAGCCTGGCCAGGTAATCGTCGGCGCCCGCCGCCGGCATGCCGCCATGGCGGGCGATGATCCGCCGCAGCGCGCTGTCGACGTCCCGCGCCATGCGCGCCGCGTCGCCACAGACATACAAAATGGCGCCGTCGCGAATCCACGCCCATAATTCCGTGCCGGCCTCCTCCATCCGGTCCTGGACATAGATCCGCTCGGGCTGGTCGCGCGAAAACGCGGTATCCAGCCGGGTCAGGCAGCCCTGGTCCAGGAACGCCTCCAGTTCCTCGCGGTAATAGAACCCGCTCTCCGCATGGCGCTCGCCGAAGAACAGCCAGTTGCGCCCGGCGGCGCCGCGCGCCGCACGCTCGTGCAGAAAGCCGCGGAACGGCGCGATCCCGGTGCCGGGGCCGATCATGACGATCGGCGCCGCATCGTCCGGCAGGCGGAAATGCGACGTCGCCTGGATGAACACCGGCACCGCGCCGCCCGCCTCCAGTCCGGCCAGCCAGGTCGAACAGACCCCGGGATACGGGTCGCGACTGACCCCCATCGTCAACTGCACGACATCCGGACTGACCAGCGGGGACGAGGCGATGGAATAAAGCCGCGGCTGCATCCGCCGGAACAGCCCCGGCACATCCTGCGGCGTCACCTCCAGCGTCGTCCCGGTCAGCAGGTCGGGCAGGAAATCGCCGTCCTCCCGCCCCAGGCGCGCCAGCATGGCCGGCAGCGGACGCGACAGGTCCAGGTGCCGGCGCAGCGCGTCGGCCAGCCCCACC
>NZ_JABXXP010000622.1 GCF_013376155.1 Nguyenibacter vanlangensis | reverse complement strand
CGGGCACGACCACCGGTTCGGGCGCGGCCTTCGGTGCGCGGGCACGGCGGGCGGGCTTGGCGGCGACCGGCGCGGGTTCGATGACCGGCGCGGGCTCGATTTTCGGTTCGGCAGCCTTGGCCTTCTTGCGCGCGCCCTTCACCTTGACCGGCGTCTCGGCAATTTCGGAGGCCGGGGCTGCGATCTTCTCTTCGACCGGGGCGGCCGTCACCTTGGCTTCGCTCTTCTTCGCGGTCGCCTTGCGACGCGTCCGCGCGGACGTCTTCGTTTCTTCACTCATACAGATGCAACCTTTCGCACGCCATGATGTCCATCGCCCGCCCTGCCGCACGGTTACGCTGCAGGCGGGTCGCCCGAGCAGGGTGCCCTGGAAGGCCGTATCGATCCTGTCGCGCCAGAGAGCCCCGTCCGAACTGAGGCCATGAAATACCTCGTTCTTCCGCATCATCTCGGGCCTGAACGCACATATGTCAAGTCAAAGAGAATAGAGGATGATTTTTTTCTTGCATCGGGTCACGCATCCGTGGGGTCGCGTCCGACGGGATTCGGAACGCAAATTCAATTCGATCCACATATAATAATGATCTTATGGAAATTCATCCACCGCGCCCGGTCCGTCGTGCCGGGCGGCGCGCCCGGGCGACGGACACGGCATCCGGGCCGGACGGGCCGGTCCGGACGGTTCGCGAAACGGAGCCGAATCAAAACAAGAATCCGGAACCCGCCCCGCGGCACGGTCCCGACGCGCCCCAGGCGCGCTTCCATACGTGCCTCGACACGACCTTCGGCCCCTCCCTTGGGAAGGCATGCCTTCCGGTACAGGTCGCGTCCGATGCCGCCGATCATGGCCGGATCGGAATCCTCGGCTGCCTGAACAAGGATTGTCCCGGCCATCGTGCTCACGCTGCCGTGCCCGGTGCCGAGGCCCCGGATCGCGACGATCGGCGTGCCCGGCGCCATGCCGTGGCTCTTCGGCAGGACATGGGGAAAGATGGGGGGAAAGACGGGGAGAAAGACGGGGGGCGGGAGGGGCGATCCGGAAATTCCCGGGCCGGGGCGGGGTTATGCATGGACAAAAGGGACGCGACGACGGCATCGTCCGGAAAACGGAAAGAATGGCCCCCCTCATGTTCAGAACAACGCTATGACGCGCCTGCCCGATCTGGAAGCATGGGCGATCTTCGCCAAAGTCGTGGAAACGGGATCCTTCGCCCGGGCGGCGGAGGAATTGCAGATTTCGAAACCCACCGTGTCGAAAGCCATCGGCCGGCTGGAAGCGCGGCTGGGCTCGCCGCTGCTGCATCGGACGTCGCGGCAATTCTCGCTGACCGAGACGGGACGGGGCGCGCTGGATCGTGCCACGCGGATTCTGGCGGATGGCGAGATGGTCGAGGCCGAGGCCCGCGAGCAGACGGTCCATCCGCGCGGGCTGATCCGGCTGACCGCGCCGATGACCTTCGGCATCGCGCATCTGGCGCCGGAACTGCCTGAATTCATGGCGACCTATCCGGATCGCGACATCGCCATCACCTTCCGCGCCCCGCAGATGGCCCTGGTCGGCGGCGGCTACGACCTGGGGGTGCGGATCGCGTCGCGGGCGGACTCGTCGCGGCGCGCGCGGCGCCTGTGCGCG
>NZ_JABXXP010000621.1 GCF_013376155.1 Nguyenibacter vanlangensis | reverse complement strand
ATAGCCGACCATCAGCGCCGCGTCCCATATGCCGGGACGGGCGTCGAAGGCCGGCAGGCGGGCATAGAGCGAACGCGCCGGTTCGTCCTCGGTGCTGGTGCGTTCGCCGGGCAGCAGCACCGGCACCGGCGCCCACACGATCCGGGGCCGGATGCCGGTCCGCAGGGCCTGGACCAGCATGTCGACCGCCCGGTGCATGGTCCGCGTCACGTCGATATGCGGCGCCGTGCGATAGGCGGAAAAAATGTCCAGCGCGTCGATGATCGGCTGGCTGACATTGCCGTGCAGGTCATAGCTGGCGGCCACCAGGCAGTCCGGACCGACCAGCGCGCGCGCCGCGCCGATCCAGTCGGCCTCGGCATCCCACATGCCTTCGACGAACATCGCGCCGTGCATCGCCAGATAGAGCCCGTCGAGCGGCAGGCTGTCGCGCAGGCGGTCGAGGAATTCCTGCTTCATCGCCTCGTAGGCCGCGCGCGACACCGGACCGCCGGGCACCGCCCGCGCGTGCAGCAGCGGCAGGAACGCGGCGTCGAAATCCTTCAGGAAGGCGAAATAGGGCGCATCCGGCATGTCGGCACCGCGCAGGATGCGGAAATCCTCGATTCGGCTCGGCACGGGATTGTAGGTGCTGCATTCCGTATGGATTCCGCCGAATGCGATCCGGGGCCGTGTCGTCATGTCCAGTCGTTCCCGACAAAAGAATCCCCTGGCGCGGGGCCGGCTGCCCCGCGGGGAATGTCTTCCGGTTTTATTTCGTTTGATAAACCAATCCCGCGCGAATAAAGTCAATAAAATAATGAAACGATACAGGCAGCCTGCCGGCGGGAGCAGCGTGCGGCGATCCCTTGTCCTTCATGTCGCCGCCTTTCTTGTCGCCCTGGCGGCCTGCCTGGCCTTTCCGAACCGCTCCCTGGCGCGCGGGCTGACGGTCATGCTGGCCGAACCGCCGCGCAGCATGGATCCGGCCGACCAGAACGCCACCGCGACGCGCTCGATCCTCGCCCCGTTCTATGAGAGCCTGGTGCGCCAGGACGCCGACGGGTCGATCCGTCCCTGGCTGGCCACCGCATGGTCGGTGTCGCCCGATGGCATGGCCTGGATTTTCGCCCTGCGGCCGGGAATCGTCTTCCATGACGGCACGCCCTGCGATGCCGACGCGGTCGTGGCCTCGTTGCGACGGCTGCTGGATCCCGGCGCGGCACTTGCCGGGGCCGGCGCGTTCCGCGCGACGATCGCCTCGGTCCGGCGGCAGGACGCCTCGGTCGTTATTACCCTGATCCATCCCTATGCCGACCTGCTTTCCCTGCTGTCGATCACCCAGGCGGCCATCGTCTCGCCCCTGGCGGCGGCGCGCGGCACGCTGGGGCGCCATGCCGACGGGACGGGGCCGTTCATGTTCGTCGACTGGCAGGACGGCGCGCATGTCGGCGCCCGTGCCAATCCGCGCTATTGGGGTGCGCCGCCGGCGCTGACGCGCATCGAATGGGTCTGGTCGTCCGAACCTTCGGTGACGAACATGGCGTTGCAGACGGGCGACGCCGACGCCGTCATGCCGCTGGCGCCGGTCTTCGCGGGGCTGTACGCGTCGGGACAGCCCGCCGCCGCACAGGCGGTCATCCATGGCGGACGCG
>NZ_JABXXP010000620.1 GCF_013376155.1 Nguyenibacter vanlangensis | reverse complement strand
GTCGGTCCGCTCGGTATCGCCCGCCAGCACCGTGTCCAGCAAGTTGGCGTCCCCGGACGGTGCCTCCTGGCGGATGCGCGCCATGCGGGCGCGCGACGACAGGCGGATCATGCCCCCATCGGGCGCGATATCCCCGGCAATCGCCGCCAGCAGGGTCGATTTGCCCGCCCCGTTGCGCCCGACCAGCCCGATCTTGCGCCCCGGATCGACGCTCAGCGACGCGCCGTCCAGCAGGGCGCGCCCCGCGATACGAAGGACCAGGTCGGAAATGACAAGCAGACTCACGGGATCGGGGCTCCGGAACGCGGGCGGCCCTGCGGCGCCAACCCTTTGACAGACAACGGATCCGGCCGCCGCCGGATGGATCGCGCCGCCGGTTGTGCGCCGCACGGCACAGGATTCGTGCCGCTGTACCTACCAGTCCCGGCCAATATGCTCTAGATGGCGCGCGGAAGGGGCGCCGGTCCGGCCGGGCTGCGGGTCCCCCACATGTTTCGAGCAAGAGGAAGGAGCCGCCCGATGGCGACCGAACGTACCCTGTCGATCATCAAGCCGGACGCGACCCGGCGCAACCTGACGGGCAAGATCAACGCGGTGTTCGAGGATGCGGGCCTGCGCATCGTCGCCCAGAAGCGCATGCAACTGACCGAGGCGGTGGCCGGCGCGTTCTACGCCGTGCACAAGGACCGCCCGTTCTTCGGCGACCTGGTCTCGTTCATGGTGTCGGGCCCGGTGGTCGTGCAGGTGCTGGAAGGCGAGAACGCCGTCCTGAAGCACCGCGACGTCATGGGCGCCACCGACCCCAAGAAGGCCGCCCCCGGCACCGTCCGCGCCCAGTTCGCCGAGAGCATCGAGGCCAACTCGGTCCATGGCTCCGACAGCCCGGAAAACGCGGCCAACGAAATCGCGTTCTTCTTCTCGCAGATCGAGATCCTGCCCTGATCACGGCCTGACGCGTCACGACCTGACGCGCGAAAAATACGAAAAATGAAGGGCCGGCCCGCAAGGCGCCGGCCTTTCTTCGTTGCGGCCCGCCCCTACAGGAACAGCAGCGGCCCCGCCGCCGGCTCCGTTTCCGCCGCCGCATCACGGGTCAGATGCCTGCGCAGCGCCGCCGGGTACAGCACATGTTCCTGCTCCAGCACGCGCGCCGCCAGTTGGCCCGGCGTGTCGCCCGCATGCACCGGCACCGCCGCCTGGCCCAGGATCGGGCCCTCGTCCATGACCTCCGTCACCAGGTGCACGGTGCAGCCATGCAGCTTCACCCCGGCCGCCAGCGCGCGCTCATGCGTATGCAGGCCAGGAAAGGCCGGCAGCAGGCTGGGATGGATGTTCAGCATCCGCCCCGCCCAGGCTCCGGTCAGGAAGGGCGTCAGCAGCCGCATATAGCCCGCCAGACAGACCAGTTCGGCCCCCGCGTCTCGCAGCGCCGCGTCGATCGCCCGCTCATGCGCCACGCGATCGCCGCGGAACGGACGATGATCGACCACTTCGGTCCGCAACCCGGCGGACCGCGCCACCTCCAGCCCCGGCGCGTCGGGCCGGTTGCTCAGCACCAGCGCGATGCGGGCCGGAAAATCGGGCATGGCGCACGCGTCGATCAGCGCGCGCATGTTGCTGCCGCGCCCGCTGATCAGGATC
>NZ_JABXXP010000619.1 GCF_013376155.1 Nguyenibacter vanlangensis | reverse complement strand
CGCCGGGGCCGCCGCACCCGCACGAGCCGCCGCTGGAGCACGACCCCCATGGCGACGGCGAAGTCCGGCCGGAGCGCGACGGGTGATTGCCGCCCGGTGAAGGAGGTCGGGCGAATTATGATCCCGGGCTATGATCCCGTGTTGTGGTTTGGGGCGGGTCAGATCAGCCGGGCGCCCACGATGAGCAGCACGGTTGCCAGCACGGTGCGCTGCACGCTTTCGCGGATGCGGCCGACGAACAGGCTGCCCAGGATGATGCCGGGGATCGATCCGGTCAGCAGCGCGATCAGCATGGCCGGATCGACCGACCCCAGCAGCCAGTGGCCCAGCCCGGCGATCAGGGTGAGCGGCACCGCATGGGCGATGTCCGAGCCGACGATGCGCGCGGTGGACAGGCGCGGATACAGGACCAGCAGCGCGGTCACCCCGATCGCCCCCGCCCCGACCGAGGACAGCGACACCAGCAGGCCCAGCAGCGCGCCCACGAGGATGGTCAGCACATGGGCCTGCCGGTCGGTCAGACGTTCGGAAAAGCCGGCCAGGCGCGTCATGATCGCCGCGCGGAACATGATGCAGGGCGCCGTCAGCAGCAATGCCACGCCCAGGCTGCGTGAAATCAGGTGCGTCGTGGAGAGCGACGGCGCGCCCAGCGCATGCAGGGCCAGCAAGGTCAGCGCCGCCGCGGGAAGGCTGCCCGACGACAGGCGGCGCACGATTTTCCAGTCCACGCCGCCGGCAGATCCGTGCACGCTCGTGCCCACCGCCTTGGTGATGGCGGCATAGAGCAGGTCGGTGCCGACGGCGGTCTGGGGATGAATGCCGAACAGCAGGATCAGCAGCGGCGTCATCAGCGACCCGCCGCCCACGCCCGTCACCCCGACGAGGAAACCCACGCCCAGCCCGGATAGCGAGTAAAGTGGCTGAAACGCGTCACTCAAGGTCATGGACAGGTCCCCGAAAGCTGATCGATAAACGGATCGATCTCATTGCACGATATCATGAGAGTCTTAGGAATTGAAATCATCGCGGTGGGATAATTTTTTAATAAACGAAAACGTATGGTGATATAATCCGCCCGCATGGTCAATGGGGCCGCGCGATGGAGGAAAGCCGCGGGCCTGTTCGCGCCCGTCCGCTTCCATCACCCCTGTTTCCGTCATATCGTGCCGGATATTGTGCCGGACAGGATACCGAGCCAGACATGGGCGCCAGACATGGGCTCCAGACATGGGCGGCGGGGCAGCGCGGGCAAGGGGCGATATGGGGCGGATCCATCCGGCATGACCGTGCGGCGTCGATGATCCTGCTGCTTCCTCTGGCCGTTCTGGTCGCGCTGCTGTTCGGGGTGGTCTTCTGCTGGCGGCCCCTGCCGGCGATGACCCCGGCCTGGGACGGCGCGATGGCCTGCGGCGTGGCGGCCTATGCGCTGCTGCTGTTCCTGTTCGTCCTGACGGGGCGCCCGCTGCGCCTGCCTTTCTATGACGGCAAGTTCTTCATCCGCGCGCATCGGTTGCTGGGGTGGCTGGCGGTGTTGCTGCCGCTGCTGCATGCCCTGCTGCTGCTGTGGGCCGAGCCGCTGACCCTGCGTTACCTGCTGCCCGGCGCCCCGGCCTATATGCTGGCGGGCGGCTTGGCGGCGGG
>NZ_JABXXP010000618.1 GCF_013376155.1 Nguyenibacter vanlangensis | reverse complement strand
CAGTACCACCGATGCGCGCAACGCCGCACTGCGCCATGCGGCACGGGCCTTGCGCGACCGGCAGGACGAGATCCTGGCGGCGAATGCGCGCGACCTGGCGCATTCCACCACGACGGCGGCATTTCGCGACCGGCTGACCCTGACGCCGGCACGAATCGAGGCGATGGCGGTCGGGCTGGAGGACGTAGCGGTGCTGCCCGATCCGGTCGGGCGGGTGCTGGCGGAATGGACGCGGCCCAACGGGTTGCGTTTCCGCCGTATCGCGACGCCGGTCGGGGTGATCGGCATGATCTATGAAAGCCGGCCGAATGTCGGCGCGGACGCGGCGGGCCTGTGCGTCAAATCGGGCAATGCGGTCGTCCTGCGCGGTGGATCCGAGAGTTTGCACAGCGCGCGGGCGATTCACGCGGCGATGGTGGCCGGCCTGCGGGCGGCGGAGTTGCCCGAGGCATCGGTGCAGATCGCACCGGATGCCGATCGGCGCCATGTGGCCGACATGCTGGCCGCATCCGGGCAGATCGACCTGATCATCCCGCGTGGCGGCAAGTCTCTGGTCGAGCGCGTGCAGCGCGAGGCGCGGGTACCGGTCCTGTCGCACGCCGAGGGGCTTTGCCACACCTATGTCCACGCGGCGGCCGATCCGGATATGGCACGGGGATTGGTGGTGAATGCCAAGATGCGGCGCACCGGAATCTGCGGGGCGACGGAGACGCTGCTGATTGACGCGGCAGTGGCGCCGTCGCTCTTGCCCGTCATCGTCGCCGATCTGGCTGCACGGGGCTGTGCCTTCCGGGCCGACGCTCGCGCGCGGGCGATCGTGCCGGGTCTGCCGGCGGCGAGCGTCGCCGATTTCGCCACCGAATGGCTGGATGCCGTGCTGTCGATCGCGGTAGTGGACGGGGTGGACGACGCCCTGGCGCATATCGTCCGCCATGGCAGCGCGCATACCGAAGCCATCGTGACCGAGGATGCCGAGGCGGCGGCCCGGTTCCTGAATGGTACCGATAGTGCCGTGGTGATGTGGAATGCGTCGACCCAGTTCTGTGACGGGGGCGAGTTCGGGTTCGGGGCCGAGATCGGTATCGCCACCGGGCGCCTGCATGCCCGCGGACCCGTCGGCCTGGAGCAGTTGACGACCTATCGCTACGAGGTCATCGGAACGGGGCAGCAGCGGCCCTGACAATGGTGTCGATTCCCGCGTGGGGCGACGGGCGACGGGCCCGGATCGGCCTGTTGGGCGGCTCGTTCAATCCGGTGCATGTGGGCCATCTGCGCCTGGCACGGCGGGCGCTGCGGCATTTGCGTCTGGACCAGGTTTGGCTGATGGTTTCGCCGGGGAATCCGCTGAAACCGGTCGAAGGCATGGCGCCGTTCGCCGACCGCCTGGCGAAGGTGGCGGCACGGGTGGACGGGCGGCGCGTCGTCGCGACCGATATCGAGCAGCGGATGGGGACGCGCTATACCGTCGATACGGTTTCGCTGTTGCGGCGGCGTTTTCCCCATGTCGCGTTCATATGGCTGATGGGGGCGGACGGGCTAGCGCAATTGCCGCGCTGGCACGCATGGCGGGGCATCGTCGCACAGGTGCCGTTCGCGGTGCTGCCGCGGCCGCCCTACACCACCGCGGCGCTGCGGGGGCAAGCG
>NZ_JABXXP010000617.1 GCF_013376155.1 Nguyenibacter vanlangensis | reverse complement strand
CTGGCATAGAGTTCCAGCAATTGTGCGATTCCGGCGCCGCTCAGACAGGCGCCCAGCAGCGATCCGGTGTCGTCGACCATCAGCCGTCCGGCAACATGAAGCGGAACGGTTTCCGTACCGCGCTGAAACTCCCACGCGAACGGGCGTCTGGTCATCGGGTCGCGGATCAGGAGGCATTGGTGGCCCTGCGCCAGATCCTCTGGACGCTCCGGTTCGCCATGCCGGGCGAGATAGGCGGTCGAGGCGCAGGTCAGAACGTGGGTTTCGAGCAACAGGCGCGCCTTGAGCGAGGACGGCTCGGGCTCGCCGAAGCGGATCGCGACATCGAAACCATCGGCGACGAGATCGCCCATCCGGTCGCGCACGCTGATCTCGACGGAGAGTTCGGGAAAGTGGTCGAGAAACGCCCCGATCCGGGGCGACAGGACGAAGTGGCCGAACGTTCCGTCGACATTGACCCGGAGCCGCCCCCGGATCGCGGCCTTGCTTCCGCCGGCCGTCACCGCGGCGTCCGCGATCCCGACAAGATGGGGGGCGACAGCTTCGTAGAAGCGCCGTCCCTCGTCGGTCAGCGAAATGGCGCGCGCAGTCCGGTTGAAGATGCTGATGCCGACGCGCTCCTCCAGACGGGCGACCGCGCGGCTCACCGCCGGCTGGGTCAGTCCGATCGCTTCGCCCGCGCGCGCGAAACTGCCCGCCTCCACGACGGCGGACACGACGCCGATCCCGCTCAGGAGGCGGCTATCGAAGGTCATGAGGCATACTTTCAGTCATCTTTAGACTGACATCTATGCATTATTTTTTGCATCCCTTGAAGCCTAGTTTGCGCCTGCCGCCGGACAGCGCGGCGATGTCGAAGACAGGAGCAAGGCATGAGCAATTCCGGAAAAATCGCCCTGATCACGGGCTCTTCGCGCGGCATCGGCGCGGAGATTGCCCTTCGTCTCGCGGCGGATGGGTTCAAGGTGGTCGTCAACTACGCCAGCGGCGCGGGACCGGCCCAGAGGGTGGCCGACCGGATCAAGGCTGCCGGCGGCGAGGCGATCGTGGCGCAGGCGGATATCGCCGATCCGGTCTCGGTCGCGGCGATGTTCGACGCGGCGGAACGGGCTTTCGGCGGCATCGACGTGGTGGTGAACAGCGCGGGGGTGCTGAAGCTGGCCAAAATCGCCGAGTATGACGACGCCACGTTCGACCAAAGCATGGCGATCAACCTCAAGGGCGCGTTCAATGTCTGCCGCGAGGCGGCCAGGCGCGTGCGCCAGGGCGGTCGCATCATCACTCTTTCCACCAGCGTCATCGGCATGCGCATGCCGACCTATGGCGTCTACGTGGCGACCAAAGCGGCGGTCGAGGCACTGACCCAGGTTCTGGCGCAGGAAATGCGCGGTCGCGGCATCACCGTGAACGCGGTCGCACCCGGCCCGGTCGCAACCGAGCTGTTCCTTGAGGGCAAGACCCCCGAACTGATCGATCGCATCGCGAAGCTGAACCCCCTGGAACGCCTCGGGCAGACCGAGGACATCGCTCCGGTCGTCTCGTTCCTCGCCGGCCCGGAGGGCGGCTGGATCAACGGCCAGACCATCCGCGCCAACGGCGGCATGTGCTGACGTGCCGCGCCTGCGGTTCGCCCGAGCGAACCGCGGG
>NZ_JABXXP010000616.1 GCF_013376155.1 Nguyenibacter vanlangensis | reverse complement strand
CTTGCCGGGCGCGGCCAGCCAGGCCGGCCGCGTCGCCGCCGTCACGGCGTTCCTGGCCGAGGCGCGCCGGCAGCTTCTGCCCTATAACGTCTATCTGGCCACCACGATTTTCGGCTACGTCGCGTGGAACCGGGACGATACCGGCATCGGGCAGCAACTGGAACGCATGGCGCCCCTGGTCGATTACCTGTCGCCCATGCTCTACCCGTCGGGCTTTACCTTCGGCATTCCCGGCGTCGGCGCGCCGACGCGCCACCCCTATGAGATCGTCTATCGCAGTCTGGAGATGGCGCGGCGGCGCCTGGATATTTCGCCGAAACGCTTCCGCCCGTGGCTGCAGGCGTTTCGGGATTACGCATTCGACCGCAGTCCGTTCGGGCCGGACGAGATCGCCGCGCAGATCCGGGCCGCGACCGATTTCGGGTCCGATGGGTGGATGGTATGGAATCCGCGCAACGTCTATGACGCGCTGCCCGCGAGCGCGTCCATGTCCGCGACCGCGCCCATGCCCGTCATCGCGGCGGGGCGTTAATCCGACCCGGCGGCCGATCACCGGCCGGCATCGTCCAGAAACCCGAAGGACGAAACGGACGTTGTCCGGCCGGCCGCGGAACGCGGCCCAGCAATGGAGGTGCGCATGCCGCCGATCCCGCCCCTGCCCGCCCTCCGGCGCTGATCCGGATGGCCGGCCATGGCGCTGTTCAGCCCCGTCAGCAATCTTTACGCCCGGATCGGCGTGATTGCGGTCGCGCTGCTGCTGGCGGGCGGCGTGGGATGGTGGCTGGCATGGCCGCGCACGCATTATGCGCGCGGCGTGGGGTTCGATCGCGACCAGCCGGTGCCGTTCAGCCACCAGCATCACGTCGCAGGCCTGGGGATCGATTGCCGGTTCTGCCACAGCACGGTCGAGATCTCGTCGGACGCGGGGATGCCGCCGACCTATACCTGCATGACCTGCCATTCGCAGATCTGGACCAATGCCGCCCTGCTGGCGCCGGTGCGCCGCAGCCTGGCCGAAAACCGCCCGATCGCCTGGCGGCGGATCACCGACCTGCCGGATTATGTCTATTTCAACCATGCGATCCACGTCGCCAAGGGCGTGGGCTGCGCGTCCTGCCATGGGGCGGTGGCCACCATGCCGCTGATGTACAAGCAATATAGCCTGACCATGGCGTTCTGCCTGGCATGTCATCGCAACCCCGGGCCGAACTTACGCCCCGCCGATGCGATCTTCGATACGGAATGGGTGCGCGGCCCGTCGACCCCGCCGCCGGCCGCGCTGATGGCGCGCTACGGGATCGGGGGGCGCAACCTGACCGAATGTTCGATCTGTCATCGCTAAATGTCCGGTCACGGAACAGCGAGGCCCGCATGGATGAGATTGCCGGCATGGACGCCGCACGCAGCGTTGCCGATGCCTGTCGCGGCCGCTGGCACAGGCTGCTGGACGACCCGGCGCACCTGACCGGGCATGTTCCGGCGCTGGACGGGCCGGCCGGTCACAGGCTGGGACGGCGGCAGGTGATGCAGGCCGTGGCGGCATCGCTGATGCTGGATGGGCTGGCGGGGTGCGGCCCGGGCGAATCCCTGTTTCCCGCCGTGCGCGCGCCGGCGGGGCTCGTGCCGGGGCGGCCGGACCATTATGCCCG
>NZ_JABXXP010000615.1 GCF_013376155.1 Nguyenibacter vanlangensis | reverse complement strand
GGCGCGGCGGGCGCGCACCGCGGCCAGGTAATTGTCGAATTCGCCCTGCGTCACCTGGTCCATCAGCGACAGCCCGTCGAACGCGTCGCGGGCATAGGCCACGCGGCCGTCGGCGCCGTACGCGGCGGCGCAGTCTTCTTCGACGTAATTGCGGGTCAGGGCCGCGCCGCCCAGCAGGACCGGCACGTCCAGCCCCTGGCGGGCCATCTCTTCCAGGTTCTCGCGCATGATGACGGTGGATTTCACCAGCAGGCCGGACATGCCCACCACATCCGCCCGATGGTCGCGGGCGGCGGCGATCATCTCGGCCACCGGCACCTTGATGCCCAGATTGACGACGCGATAGCCGTTGTTGGTCAGGATGATGTCGACCAGGTTCTTGCCGATGTCATGCACGTCGCCCTTGACGGTCGCCAGCACGATGGTGCCGCGGGCCTGGCCGTCGACCCGCTCCATGTGCGGTTCCAGATGCGCGACGGCGGCCTTCATGGTTTCGGCCGACTGCAGCACGAAGGGCAGTTGCATCTTGCCGGCGCCGAACAGCTCGCCCACCACCTTCATCCCGTCCAGCAGGATGGTGTTGATGATGTCCAGCGGCGGAATGCTCCGCATCGCCTCGTCCAGGTCGGCTTCCAGCCCCTTGCGGTCGCCGTCGACGATGCGGTCCTTCAGCCGCCCCTCGACCGTCTCGGCGCGGGTCTTCCGCGCGGCATCGCTGGCCTTGCGGTCGGCGAACAGTTCCAGCAGGCGCTGCAGCGGGTCATAGCCCTCGCTGCGGCGGTCGAAGATCAGGTCCTCGGCCACCCGCACCTCTTCCTCGGGGATCAGGTGCAGCGGACGGATCTTGGACACATGGACGATCGCCGCCGTCATGCCGGCACGCACCGCATGGTCCAGGAAGACCGAGTTCAGCACCGCCCGCGCCGCCGGGTTCAGGCCGAACGAGATGTTCGACAGCCCCAGCACGATCTGGATGTCCGGGAAACGCTCGCGGATCAGGCGGATGCCCTCCAGCGTCCACAACCCCAGCTTGCGGTCGTCCTCGACCCCCGTGCCGATGGTAAAGGTCAGCGGGTCGATCATCAGGTCGGATTGCGGCAGCCCATGGCGGTCGCAGGCGAATGCGACCAGCCGGGTGGCGATGCGCAGCTTGTCCTCCGCGGTCTTGGCCATGCCGACTTCGTCGATCGTCAGCGCCACCACGGCGGCGCCGAACTTGCGCGCCAGCACCATGCGGTCATGGGCGTGCTGCTCGCCATCCTCGAAATTGATCGAATTGATGATCGCCTTGCCGCCATACAGCTTCAGCGCCGCCTCGATCACCGGGGTCTCGGTGGAATCGATCACCAGCGGCGCATTGACCGAACCGGTGAAGCGGGTGACCACCGCGTTCATCTCGGCCATCTCGTCGCGGCCGACGAAGGCGGTGCAGACATCCAGCGCGTTCGATCCCTCGGCCACCTGCTCGCGGCCCACGGCGACGCAGCCGTCCCAGTCCGCCTCTTCCTGCAGGCTGCGCCATTTCTTCGAACCGTTGGCGTTGCAGCGCTCGCCGATCGAGAAATAGCTGTTTTCCTGGCGCAGCGGCACCTGGGTGTAGAGGCTGGCGACCGACGGGACCCACACCGGGCGGCGCGCGACGGGGGCCGGGCGGCG
>NZ_JABXXP010000614.1 GCF_013376155.1 Nguyenibacter vanlangensis | reverse complement strand
CGTGGGGTCAGGGGCCGGGCGGCGTGCCGCCGGCCGGCCGGCCCGCGTGTTCGGTCACGGTTGCCGAGGGGGTGACGACCCGGTTGGTGACGGTGAATGAAACCGCGTCCATGGTCGTGATATCGACCTGGTCCCCGACCTTGAGCGTGGCCAGCAGGTCCTGCATCGGCTTTTCCCGTACGGTCACGGTGCGGGTCATCTGTGCCGGGTCGATGACGGTGACGATATGGTGCGGCGCGTCGATCGCCAGGATTCGCACCCGTTCGCGGCGAAAGGAGATCATGGTGCCGTGGGGGTGGCGGTTGGCCAGGCCCTGGGCCGAACTGACCGTTGATTCCGGCATCGGGCTGCCGGGGGCCGCGATGTCGGCGGCGATCGTCTGGAAGAAGCGGATGCGGATCTTGTCCCCCGGCTGTACGCGGGGCAGGTGGCGGGCGCCTCGCGGGATGTGCACCGTGACCAGGCTACCCGCCTGGTCGCGCAGCAGCACCGTACCGGTGGCCGGATCGACCGTCTCGACCGTGCCGGTGGCGATCTGGTTGCCGGTGATGGCCGAGGCCTGGGCGCGCGCGTCGTGCGCGGCCGTCGCGGACAGGGCCGCCCCTGCCCCCGCGAGAAACATGCCCGCGAGCCGCATGACAGGGAGGATGCGGGAAGCGCCGCGTGCTTTCGTGGGAGCCGACATGTGCATTCTCGTCCTTCCTCGTCCGGAAAATGGAACGATGTCATGTTCTTATCCTGCGGCGATCTGTCAAGGTGGCGCGCATCCTGCCGGGACAGGTCGCCCCCGGGATTCTCCCGGCTGGATCCCCCCAAGGATCCCCCTTGTGGGGATTGCGTTTGATCCGTAGTGGCGGTCCGGACGATGGAGATCCGGGCCGGCGGCCATGGTGACGGTATCATGTCCGGGAAGGGAAGGAACGGTCATGTCGGGGACGCCGGTGGAACCTGGAACGCGGATAGAAACGGACAGCCTGGGGCCGGTTGCGGTGCCCGCCGACCGGCTGTGGGGCGCGCAGACGCAGCGTTCGCTGGAATATTTCAGCATCGGGCGGGATTTGATGCCGGCCGAGATGGTCGATGCCTATGCGATCATCAAGAAGGCGTCGGCCCTTGCCAATCGCGACGGCCGGAATTTGTCCGAAGAGGCGGCGGGGCTGATCTGCCGGGCTTGCGACGAGATCCTGGCCGGACGGCACCGGGACATGTTCCCGCTGCATGTCTGGATGACCGGCAGCGGCACGCAATTCAACATGAATGTCAACGAGGTGATCGCGAACCGGTGCTGCCAGATGGCCGGCACCGCGCTGGGCAGCAAGAGCCCGGTTCATCCCAACGACCATGTCAACATGTCGCAATCCTCGAACGATACGTTTCCCAGCGCGATGCATGTCGCGGCGGCGCTGGGGGTGGTGCGGCGGCTGGAGCCCGAAGTGACGGCGCTGCGCGACGCGATCGACGCCAAGGCCCGGGCCTGGGCGGATATCGTCAAGATCGGGCGGACCCATATGCAGGATGCGACGCCGCTGACGCTGGGCCAGGAATGGTCGGGCTATGTCGGGATGCTGGATGAGGCGCTGGAGCGGCTGGGGGCGGCGCTGCCGGCCTTGTATCGGCTGGCGCTGGGCGGCACCGCGGTGGGGACCGGCATCAATGCC
>NZ_JABXXP010000613.1 GCF_013376155.1 Nguyenibacter vanlangensis | reverse complement strand
CGTCGCCATCGTGGCCCTGCACCGGATGCGCGGCGTCGGCGCGGAGTACGCGCCGCCGGCCGGCTTCGCCACCGTCCGATCGGCGCGCGGATTGCGGTCCAGCACGAGGCGCGTCTCCTGCGGATAGCGGTCCATCAGCCCCAGCAGGGTGCCGTTGGTCCAGCCGAAGCCGACCTGCATCGGATATTCGCCGCCGCCCCGGCCGCCCGTGGGGCTGATCGCCGGATTCACCACGTCGTATTTTTCCAGCAGCACGCCCGATTTCTCGTAGGTCCCGATCACGCGCTCCATCCAGCGCGTGGCGATCAGCCGTGCCAGGTCGTTGAGGCCGTACTGGTCCAGCCCCTTGACGGCCATCCATTGCTCGGGCGCCCAGCCGTTCGGCGCATCCCATTGCTGGCCGCTGACCCGGTCGGTCGCTTCCAGCCCGCCGGTCTTCAGCAGATGCGTCCGCAGGGTTTCGGCCACCGCCTGCGCCTGCGCCGGGGTCGCGATGTTGAGGAACAGCGGCATCACCGTCGCCGACGACAGCACGTCCGACAATTTCCCGGTCTTCCAGTCATAATCGAAGAACGCCCCGCGCGCCGGGTCCCACAGGATGCGGCGGATCGCCGCGACCCGCGCGTCGGCCAGCCGGGCATACTGCGCGCCTCGTTCCTGGTCGCCCTGCAGGTCGTAGGCACGAGCCAGGGTCCGTTCGAGATGCGCGACCAGGCAGTTCAGCTCGATCGGCAGCAGGTCGGTCGTATCGATGCTGGCCAGCGTATGGCCGTCGGCCAGCCAGCGCGACGAATAATCCCATCCCGTCTCCGCCCCGGCCCGCAGGTCCCGATAGATTTCCGCCGCCGGACGCCTGGACTGCGCGGCGGTGGCGATATCCTCGGGGAAGCTCTCGTCCCGGGGCGTGTCCATGTCGTCCCACTGACGGTTCATCAGCGTGCCGTCCGGCAGGCGCACGACATGGCGATAGGCCCCGCCCGGCGCCAGGCTGTCGGCCCCGTCCATCCAGTAATCATGTTCGCGCTGCAGTTCGGGCAGGAACTGCGTATAGGCGGCCTGCCCGTCATGCTCCGCCAGCAGGTCCACCATCAGCGCGAAGAAGGGCGGTTCCGAACGGCCGAGATAATAGGTGCGGTTGCCGTTGGGCATGTGCCCGTACCGGTCGATCAGCGAGGCGATGTCGCGCACCATGTCGCGCATCAGGTCCACCCGCCCGTCCTCGTACAGGCCGATCATGGTGAAATAGCTGTCCCAGTAATAAAGCTCGCTGAACCGGCCGCCCGGCACGACATAGGTCCTGGGCAGCGGCAGCAGCGAGGAATGGGCGACCAGCGTGTCCGGCGGCCGGCTCAGCACCTCCCACATGCCGCTGATATAGTCGCGCACGCTCTCGTCCGGCCGGCGGCGATAGGACACGGTCCGGCGCGGGGCGACGGCGAAATGCTGGGCGACGAAATCCTTCAGCGAGAAATCCGGCCGGCTCTTCTGCCGCGCATAGTCCGCCAGCAGCGCATCCGGCGCCTCGTCGGGAATGGCGTCGGCCACCGTCTTGGCATCGGCGAAGACATGCGCCGCCCCCATCGCCGCGAACAGCCCGTCCAGCGCGACCGATGGCGGCCGCAGATCCTGCCGGTCCGCCGCCGGCACCGCGACCGACGGG
>NZ_JABXXP010000612.1 GCF_013376155.1 Nguyenibacter vanlangensis | reverse complement strand
GGCAGCGCCCCGGTCGAGGACGTGGCCGCGCCCGAGGGGCAGGCGGTGTCGGAATTCGTGTCGATCGCGCTGTCGAAATCGGAGCGGCCCGAGCTGGATTCGGCGCGGGTGGTGGTGTCCGGCGGACGCGGGCTGCAGAACGAGGAAAATTTCAAGCTTCTGAACCCGCTGGCCGACCGGCTGGGGGCGGCGATCGGCGCGTCGCGCGCGGCGGTGGATGCGGGGTTCGTGCCCAACGACTACCAGGTCGGGCAGACCGGCAAGATCGTGGCGCCAGAGCTGTATGTCGCCGTGGGCATCTCGGGCGCGATCCAGCATCTGGCCGGGATGAAGGACAGCAAGGTGATCGTGGCGATCAACAAGGACCCCGAGGCCCCGATCTTCCAGGTCGCGGATTACGGGCTGGTCGGCGATCTGTTCGAGGTGCTGCCGCAGTTCGAGGCCGAACTGGATAAGGCAGGCTGAAGCGGGACAGGCTGAAAGAAGGGCCGGCCGGCTGGCCGGCCCTGCAAGACGCCGCGGCCCCCCGGAAATGCGATTTCAGGCGCGCGCCGGGCGGTCGGCCGAGAGGTCGTCGGCGATCTGCTGTTCCTCGTCCAGTTCGTCCAGTTCGGCCAGAGCGCTCTTGGCGGTGCGGGCGGGCAGTTCGGCCGCCAGGCCGGGGGCGACGGGTCCGGGCTTGAGCCGCCCGATCACCCCGAAGGCGGTCAGCATCGCCCAGCTTCCGACCAGCACGCAGCCCAGCACCTGGCCGACCTGGACCCCGCTGGGGCCGAAGCGCATGCCCACCCAGACGAAGGGCACGGTGCCCAGCGTGGCCCGGCCCCAGTTGAACAGCGTGGAATAGAGCGGAAAGCCCAGGTTGTTGAACGCGGTATTGGCCACGAAGAGCATGCCGATGAACAGGTAGCCGCCGACCGTCCAGGTGCAGAACAGGCGGATCAGCGCCGCCTGGGTGCCGTGGGCCGCGAAGGCCGCGACCACCAGGTTCTGCGCCGGCAGCAGGATCAGCCAGGTGACGGCCACGCAGGCCGCCACCAGTTTCAGCGACGTGACCAGGGTTTCACGCACCCGGGCCAGGTGCCCCGCCCCGAGATTCTGCGACATGATCGGCCCGACCGACCCGGTCAGCGCGAAGACGAAGGCGAAGGTGACGGGGACGATCCGGTCGATCGTCGCCTGGCCCGCCACAGCGGCCAGGCCGAACGTGGCCATGGCATGGGTGACGAACAGCCCGCCGATCGGCGTGGCCAGGTTGGTCAGGATTGCCGGCATGGCCACCCCGCCGACCAGCCGCGCGTCATGCAGGATATAGCGCGCGCATGGCAGTGCCAGCAGGCCGTGGCGCCGGGCCGCCAGGAACCCCAGGCCGGCCACGACGGTACGCGACAGGATGGTGCTGATCGCCGCGCCCTCCAGCCCCAGATGCAGCGCGAAGATCAGCAGCGGGTCCAGCGCGGCCGCGGCGACGGCGCCGATCAGCGTGACGTTCATCGACCGCCTGGCATCACCCACCGCGCGCAGCAGGCTGGAACAGCCCATGCCGACCGCGATCAGCGACAGCGCCGGCGAGACGATGCGGATATAGTGCTCCGCCTGCTCGGCGGCGCGGCCGGTGGCGCCGAACAGATGCAGGATCGGGGCCGCCCACAGCGCGGTGG
>NZ_JABXXP010000611.1 GCF_013376155.1 Nguyenibacter vanlangensis | reverse complement strand
AGCGCCGGCCAGCCGCGATCGCCGCCTTCGATCGCGATGATCCGCACGCCGCGCGCCAGGAGCGCCGCAAGGAGTCCGTCCAGCCCTTCGGCGTCGGCCGACAGCAGGCCCAGATCGAGAATGATCGGCTTGCCGACGAAAAAAGACGGGGAGCGCGCGATCTGCGCGTCCAGCCCGCGCAGCCAGTCATCGAGCGCCGCCTCGGGCGAGAGCACGAGGGCCAGGAAGGAGCGGCCGCGGGCGCGGATGCGGGGCAGGGGGCTGGATTCGTCGGGCAAGGCGTCACGAACCTTTGGTGGCCAGAACAGGAGGGCGGAACATGAGGGGATTGACGTGAGCTAGCGTGAGAATGGGGCCCTGTCGAGGCAAGGGAGGCTTGGCGAAGCGGGGCGCGATGCAATAAAGCGGGCGGATGCGTATCCTCTATCATCTTCCGCTGTCGCCCTATTCCCGCAAGGTTCGCCTGGTGCTGGGCGAAAAGCGATTGCCGTTCGAACTGATGATGGAGCGGGTGTGGGACCGGCGCCCGGACTATCTGGCGGCCAATCCGGCGTGCACGGTGCCCCTGCTGGTCGAAGAGAACGGGCTGTCGATCCCCGATTCGTCGGTGATCTGCGAATATCTGGAAGAGGCCTATCCCGACACGCCGCTGCTGGGCCGCACCCTGGCCGAGCGGGTCGAGGTGCGGCGTCTGGTCGCGTGGTTCGACCAGAAATTCGCGATCGAGGTCACGCATAACCTGCTGAACGAAAAGGTGCTGAAGCGCATCTCGGGGCGTGGCAACCCCGACGGCAATGCGCTGCGCGCCGGCTATGCCAATATCCGCTATCACCTTTCCTATATCGACTGGCTGGCCGAGACGCGGAAATGGCTGGCCGGGCCCGCGCTGTCGCTGGCCGATTTCGCAGCGGCGGCCCATCTGTCGTGCCTGGATTTCATCAACGACGTGGACTGGTCCAAGGCGCCGGCGGCCAAGGACTGGTATGCGCGGATCAAGTCGCGCCCGTGTTTCCGCTCGCTGCTGAATGACCGGGTGACGGGGATCGTGCCGCCCGACCATTATGCGGACCTCGATTTCTGAGCCCATGGCGTTCTGATCCCATGATGCGGGAGGTGGATGCGATCGTCCTGGGGGCCGGCGCCGCCGGGCTGATGACGGCGCTGACGGCGGGGCAGCGTGGGCGGCGCGTCGCGGTGCTGGACCATGCCGACGAGGCCGGGCGGAAGATCCTGATTTCCGGGGGCGGGCGCTGCAATTTTACCAACCTGGATTGCGCCGCCACCCGCTTTCTGTCCGGCAATCCGCATTTCGCCAAATCGGCGCTGGCGCGGTTCGGGCCGGCCGACATCCTGGCGATGATCGAACGGCACAAGATCGCCTGGCACGAGAAGACGCTGGGCCAGCTTTTCTGCGACGGGTCGGCCCGCGCGGTGGTCGCGATGCTGCTGGCGGAATGCGCGGCCGGCGGGGTGACGATCGGCCTGTCGCACCGAATCACCGATGTCAGCCTGTCCGACCGGTTCGTGGTGACCACCGACCGGGGCGTCTATCGCGCGCCCGCGCTGGTGCTGGCGACCGGCGGGCTGTCGATACCCAAGATGGGGGCGAGCGGGCTGTCGCACGCGATCGCCCGGCAGTTCGGCCTGTGCGTGACGGACACC
>NZ_JABXXP010000610.1 GCF_013376155.1 Nguyenibacter vanlangensis | reverse complement strand
GCGCTCGCGCGTCGCCAGGCGCAGCGCGATCTTGCCCGACGTGGTGGTCTTGCCCGATCCCTGCAGGCCGACCATCAGGATCGGCACCGGCGCCACGGCATTCAGGTTCAGCGGCACCGCCCCGGCGCCGCCCAGCGCGTCGATCAGCGCGTCATTGACGATCTTGGCCACCGCCTGGCCGGGCGAGATGCTGCCCAGCACCTCGTGCCCCACGGCGCGCTCGCGCACCTTGGCGACGAAATCCTTGACGACGGGCAGCGCCACGTCGGCGTCCAGCATCGCCAGACGCACCTCGCGCATCGCCTCGGCCACATCGGCCTCGGACAGCGCGCCGCGCTTGGCGAGCCCATCGAACACACCGGAGAGCTTGCTGGAAAGCGTCTCGAACAAAGGCCCGTCACTCCAAGGGGACTGTCACCCCAAAAGACGTCGCGCCACTGCGCGAGCACTCGCGGAGTGACGTTCCTGATGATGGGGGTGGCTTTACCCGCCTCCCCCTTCCCTGTCAACGAAATCGACCGCATTGGCCGCGCCGGGGGACGAAGCGCGCCCCGACGCGGCCCCGGCCCGCCCCTTACTTGCCTGGGACCGGCTTCATCACGTCATGCATCTCCTGGCGCAATGCGCGGATCTTCTCCACCCGCGCCCTGGCCTGGGCCAGTTGGTCCGGGGTCAGGATGTCGTGGATCTTCACCGCGATGTCCAGCCGCCGGGCGGCCTCCGCCTGGCGCAGGCCCTCGATCTGCTGCGTCAGCGTCGTCAGCTTCGCCTTGTCGACCGCTCCCGGGGCCAGCAGCACGTCCTCGATCTGCCGATGCAGGTCGCCAAGCTGCTTCCAGTCGCCTTTATGCGCGTGCCGCGCGTCCTGGAAAATCTCGTGCAGTTGCTTGTGCTGCGCCGGCGTCAGCTTCAGCCCGGCCAGGAGCGCCATCTCCCCATGCATCCCGCCATGCATGCCGTGCCCCTCGAAACCACCATGCATGCCGGGTCCGCCCATGCCATGATCGCCCATGCCGTAATCGCTCATGCCTGGGCCGGGCGGCATGTCCTGCGCCAGCGCCGCGCCGCCGGACAGGCTCGCCAGGACCGTCATGGCCAGCATCGTCTTCTTGAACATCGTCGGGCCTTTCCTCTTCCCATGAACCGGAACCATGGTCCCGGGTGACGATGGGAATGTAATCACGCCCGACCGTCCGGAAATCCGGCGAATATGCTACGAAGTGTAAGAGGCTGTATCGCAAGCCCTGCAACCGGGCGAGAGCCGCCGCAGGGCTGCGTCTGTCACGGCCGGCCTTGTCACTTGGCCGCCTTGGCGCTCCCGCGCGGCCGGTCGGCCGGCAGCATCTCGCCGGTGGCGGCATAATAGACGCGCTCGGCGATATTGGTGGCGTGGTCGCCGATCCGTTCCAAATTCTTGGCGATGAACAGCAGATGCGTGCAGGACCGGATGGTGCGCGGATCTTCCATCATATAGGTCACCAGCTCGCGGAACATGGCGGTATACAGCTCGTCGATCGCGGCGTCGGAGTACCAGACCGCGACCGCCCCCTCGCTGTCCCGCCGGGCCATCGCGTCGATCGCCCGGCACAGATTCTCATGCACCAGCCGCCCCATGGCGCGCAGCCCGCCCACCGGCACGTCGGTGGGCTGCGCCTCGACCTTCC
>NZ_JABXXP010000609.1 GCF_013376155.1 Nguyenibacter vanlangensis | reverse complement strand
GGATGCGCGCCGCCTGAAGCGCCGCGCGCCTTGCGCCTTGCGCCTGGGCGCGAGACCGGGTTGGCTGGATGAAACAGTCGCGAATCGCATCCAGCCGCCGGAGAACCCCCAACGTGTCATCCCACCTCAATCGCGCGCTCGGCCCCTGGCAATTGATGTTCACCGGGCTCAGCGCCATGATCGGGTCGGGATGGCTGTTCGGGGCGGAACGCGCGGCCTCGACCGCCGGTCCGGCGGCCACCCTGGCCTGGCTGCTGGGGGCCTTCATCGCGCTGGTCATCGCCGCCGTCGCCACCGAGCTGGGCGGCATGTTCCCGGTGGCGGGCGGCATGGTGCGCTACGCCAACCTCACCCACGGCCCCCTGGTCGGCTTCATGGCGGCCGGCGCCAACTGGCTGTCGATCGTCAGCGTCGTCCCGGTCGAAGCCGAGGCCTCGGTACAATACATGAGTTCCTGGTCCTTCCCCTGGGCCCATCACCTCTACCAGGCCGGCACCCTGACACCCCCCGGCCTGATCGTGGCCGCCCTGCTGGTGGTGGTCTATTTCCAGCTCAATTTCTGGGGCGTGCGCTTCTTCGCCCGCTTCAACGCCATGATCACGGTGTTCAAGCTGGTGGTACCGGCCGGCGCCGCCCTGGCCCTGTTCGCCAGCGCCTTCCATCCCGGCAACCTGGTGGGCGCCGATCCCTCGGGCACGTCCCCGGGCGCATCCCTGGGCGGCTTCATGCCCTACGGCCTGTCGGGCATCCTGACGGCGGTGTCCACCTCGGGCATCGTCTTCGCCTTCAACGGGTTCCAAAGCCCGCTCAACCTGGCCGGCGAGGCCCGCAACCCCGGGCGCAGCATCCCGATCGCCGTGCTGGGCGCGGTCGGGCTGGCGACGGTGATCTACCTGCTGCTGCAATGCGCCTTCCTGGGCGCGGTGCGGCCCGGGGCAGGGGGCTGGGCGGCGCTGTCCTTCTCGTCGCCCTTCGCCCAACTGGCCATCGCCTTCAACCTCAACTGGCTGGCGATGCTGCTCTATTTCGACGCCTTCCTCGCCCCCAGCGGCGCCGGCGCCACCCACCTGGCCAGCAGCACCCGCATGACCCTGGGCATGCAGCGCAACGGCACCATGCCCGCCCTGCTCGGCCGGATCGATCCCTCTTCAGGCGTGCCGCGCCCGGCGCTGTGGTTCAATCTCGCCGTGGCGTTCGTGTTCCTGTTCTTCTTTCGCGGCTGGGGCATCCTGGCGTCGGTGATCTCGGTCTGCACCATCATCTCCTACATGATGCTGCCGATCGCCGCCCTGGCGCTGCGGCGCACCCTGCCCGAACGGCCGCGCCCGGTCCGCGTGCCGGCCATGCGCGTGGTGGGCGCGCTGGCCTTCATGTTCTCCTCGCTGCTGCTCTACTGGGCCCGCTGGCCGCTCAGTGGCGACATCATCCTGCTGATGGTGATGCTGCTGCCGGTCTATGCCTGGTTCCGCCGCGACGATGGCTGGGCGCGCCACCGCGCCGCCATCCGCCATGCCGCGTGGTTCATGGCCTACCTGCCGTCCATCGCCGCCCTGTCCTATGCCGGCAGCCGGCAGTTCGGCGGGCGGGGCTGGATTCCCTACGGCTGGGACCTGGCGGCGGTGGCGGCGATCTCGCTGCTGTTCTGCGCCTGGGGCGTGCGCAGCG
>NZ_JABXXP010000608.1 GCF_013376155.1 Nguyenibacter vanlangensis | reverse complement strand
CGCGATGGTGGTGGCGGTGGGGCTGGGGCTGGCGCTGGCGCTGCTGCGGCGCTACGGGCCGCGCTGGCTGGGCGGGCTGGCGGTTCTGTATGTCGAAATCGTCCGCGGCACGCCGCTGCTGATCCAGATCCTGTTCATCTTCTACGCCCTGCCGGGGATCGGCTTGCGCCTGTCGCCCTTCGTGGCCGGCGTGGTGGCGCTGGGCCTGAATTATGCGGCGTACGAGGCGGAAAATTACCGCGCCGGCCTGCAATCGGTCGCGCGCGGGCAGATCGAGGCGGCGCTGGCGCTGAACATGACGCATGCCCAGGCGCTGCGCTTCGTGGTGGTGCCGCAGGCGGTCAGGATGGTCATCCCGGTGATGACCAACGATTTCATCTCGCTGCTCAAGGATTCCTCGCTGGTCAGCGTCATCACCCTGACCGAGCTGAGCCAGACCTATGTCCGGCTGTCCTCGACCTATTACGATTATTTCGGCACCGGCCTGCTGATCGGCGTCGCCTATCTGCTGCTGGGCCTGCCCTTCGTGCGGCTGGCCCGGCGGGCCGAGGCGCGATTCCAGACCGGGCAGCGCGGCCAGGGGCGCCAGGGACATATCTGACGACGGGGCAGAGCCCCGAAAAAAGGTCCGCGGGACGATCGATCCCGTCACGCCATCCGGCATCGCGGCCTGCGGCCTGATGCGTCCGGCACATGCCGGCGCTGCCGGATGCCGCGTTGTGCGTCCGGGGGCGCGGCCATAGAAAGGGCGTGGAACAGTCCGGAATAGTCCAAGCATCGGTGGCCATGGATCTGCTGTCTGCCCTTCACAGTTTCGTCCGCGTCGCGGCGACGGGGTCGTTTTCGGCCGTCTCGCGCGAAACCGGGGCCAGCCAGCCGACCATCTCGCGCCATATCGCGCTGCTCGAGGCGCATTACGGCACGACGCTGTTCGCCCGCACGACCCGCAGCCTGATGATGACCGAGGACGGGCGCAGCCTGCTGCCCCACGCCTATGAGGTGCTGGAGATCCTCGAAACCGCCGAGACCGCGCTGGGCCGCCGCCGGGCGTCGGTCTCGGGCCTGGTGCGGCTGGGGGTGACGACCGCGTTCGGCCTGTACATGACCGGGCGCCTGGGCGAATTGCTGGACCGCCACCCCGACCTGTCGGTCGAGCTGATCATGCGCGACGGGTTCGGCGACCTGGTGGAAGAGGGGCTGGACCTGGCCATCCGGGTGGGCGAGATCGCCGAAGGGTCGCTGATCGCCCGACGGCTGGGCACCGTCCGGCGGGTCGCGGTGGCGTCGGGCCGCTATCTGGAACGGCGGGGCACGCCGCAGCACCCGCGCGACCTGCTGAACCATCCCTGCGTCGCCTATACCTATGGCGGCACGCGCCATGACTGGCATTTCGTGGGCAATGGCGAGGAAAGCGTGGTCGCCGCCAGCGGCCCCTTCCGCGCCAACAGCAGCGAGGCGGTGCTGAAGGCGACCCTGGCCGGGCTGGGGGTCGGATTGCTGCCGTCCTTTCAGGTGGCCGAGGACGTGGCGGCCGGCCGTCTGGTGCGGCTCTTCCCCGACTGGACGGTGCCGGACCTGCCCATCCACGCGGTCCATACCGGGCCGCGCGCCCTGCCGCTGCGCACCCGCACGGTGCTGGATTTCCTGGTCGCCATCGCCGACATCGTGCGATGAACGGAC
>NZ_JABXXP010000607.1 GCF_013376155.1 Nguyenibacter vanlangensis | reverse complement strand
GTTGGGGCTGGCGCTGGTGGCCGGCGTCGGCCTGGCCCTGGTCTCGGGCCTGTCGCGCCTGGGCGAGGATGTCGTCGATGCGCCGCTGCAGATCCTGCGCACGCTGCCGGCCCTGGCCCTGGTGCCGCTGTTCATCCTCTGGTTCGGTATCGGCGAGACGCCGAAGATCCTTCTGGTGGCGCTGGGCGCGACCTTTCCGATCTACCTCAACCTGCACAAGGGGATCCGCGCCATCGATCCCAAATTGCTGGAAATGGCCCGTACGCTGGGCCTGTCGCGGGGCCGCACGATCCGCGATGTCATCCTGCCCGGCGCCCTGCCGGACCTGCTGGTCGGCCTGCGTTTCGCGGTCGGCATATCCTGGCTGATGCTGGTGGTGGCGGAGCAGGTCAATGCCGACAGCGGCATCGGCCACATGATGATGGACGCGCAGGATTTCCTGCGGACGGACATCATCCTGGTGGGGCTGGTCATCTACGGTCTGCTCGGCCTTGCCTCGGACCAGGTCGTCCGGCTTCTGGAAACCACCCTGCTGGCCTGGCGGCCGGTCTATCGCGGCGGGCGTGCGTCGTGAATGCGATTTCCGACGCCCGGCGGACATCTGGTCGGGCCGGGTCCGGCCAGGCCGTCATCGTCAAGGGGCTCACCCGGCGCTTCGGCGACGGGCCGGCGGTGCTGGACCGTCTCGACCTGGCGATCGCGCCGGGCGAGTTCGTGGCGTTGCTCGGCCATAGCGGTTCGGGCAAGTCGACCCTGCTGCGCACCCTGTCCGGGCTCGATCCTGTCACCGAAGGGACCGTGGCGCGGCCGCGCGAGGTCTCGGTGGTCTTTCAGGAAAGCCGGCTGCTGCCATGGAAGCGGACATGGCAGAATGTCGTGCTGGGACAGGATGGCGCCGACCGGCGGGACCGCGCGGCGGAGGTCCTGCGGGAAGTCGGGCTGGGCCACAGGATCGATTCCTGGCCGCTGACCCTGTCCGGGGGGGAGGCGCAGCGCGCCGCCCTGGCGCGCGCCCTGGTGCGCGAACCGGATTTCCTGCTGCTGGACGAGCCCTTCGCCGCGCTGGACGCGCTGACGCGGCTGAAGATGCAGCGCCTGGTCTCGGACCTGTGGACGCGCCATCGCTGCGCGGTCCTGCTGGTGACCCATGACGTGGACGAGGCATTGCTGCTGGCCGACCGGGCGGTGGTGCTGGAACGCGGCCGGATCCGGACCGATGTTCCCGTCGAACTGGCCCGTCCGCGCCGCCACGCCGATCCGGAATTCGAACGCCTGCGCGCCATGCTGCTGGACGCGCTGGGCGTACATGACGGCTGATGCCAATTCTCCGTTTCGTTCGACTGACGGCAGGTGAAAAGACCGGACCTTACGCTTGGCCACGCCAAATCGCGGTCGGGGCCGGTTGCCTGCCGGGTGTCGTTATTTTATCGAGCATCTTTGCCCGTTCAAACGACTCCGTTTGAACGGGATCTGCTCTGGCGGCCTGCTGATCCGGGAAATTCTCATAAGAAACGATCAACCGTTGGATTCATGTGAGTCCCGACGCTACGTGAACTTGACGAGGTCCTGAAAGATCAGCGGCGCCCATGTGTGCCCCCGCGCCTGCACCAGCAGGCCGCCTTCCTCAAGCCTGCCCAATCCGACCGGCGCGAAGCCCAGCCGCTCGGCCAGGGCGGCCACC
>NZ_JABXXP010000606.1 GCF_013376155.1 Nguyenibacter vanlangensis | reverse complement strand
GGGGCGCCGTCCCAGGCGCCGTTCCAGTCGTCGCTCCGGTGCGCGGCGGCCATCTGCGCGTCGCGGGGGCAGTGGGATCGACGGCGGAAACGCTGGATCCGGCCCGGCTGTCGATGGCGACGGACTACGTGCGCGGCCACATGTTCTACGATGGGCTGACGGCGCTGGACGACGCGCTGGTCGTGCATCCGGCGCTGGCCGAGACCATCGAGAGCGACGACCTGACGACCTGGCACATCCGGCTGCGGCGGGACGTGCGCTTCCATGACGGGGCGCCGCTGGGCGCCGCCGACGTCGTCTTCTCGCTGGCCCGGCACAAAATTCCCTCGGTCGGCGCGCAGCAATATATGCTGGCGCGGACCATGGACACGATCCGCGCGACCGGCCCGCGCGACGTCGAGATCGTACTGACGGCGCCGAACGTCGATTTTCCCGCCATCCTGGCCATGAGCAATTTCGCCATCATCCGCGACGGCACGGGGCGTTTCGAGACGGCGAACGGCACCGGGCCCTTTACCTGCGCCGAATTCGTGCCCGGCATCCGCACGCTGGGGCGGCGCAACGCGGCGTTCTGGGGCGACGGGCCGTTCGTGGACAGCATCGAACTGATTGCCATTCCCGACGAGATGGCGCGTCACAACGCGCTGATGTCGGGCGATGTCGACCTGATCGCCTCGGTCAATCCGCGGCTGGTGCGCATGGTGCAGGCGGGCGGCTTCGGGCTGATGGAAAGTCCGGTCGGGACCTATACCGACCTGGCGATCCGGCTGGACACGCCGCTGGCGCGCGCGCCGGGCTTCGTCGAGGCGATCAAGTGCCTGCTGGACCGTGAGCAGATCCGCCGTTCGGTCTTCCTGGGCTATTCCCGCCTGGGCAACGACCAGCCGATCGCCCCGGAAAGCCCCTATTGCAACCATGACCTGCCCCCGGCGGTCCATGACCCGGATCGCGCCCGTTTCCTGCTGCGGCGCGGCGGATTCCTCGGCGAACGCATCCCTCTGGTCTGTTCGCCGGCCGCGCTGGGGTCGGTGGATATCGCGGTGCTGCTGCAATATGCCGCGCGCCGCATCGGCCAGGACCTGGCGGTCCGGCGCGTGCCGGCCGACGGCTATTGGACGCAATATTGGATGAAGGCGCCGTTCGGGTTCGGCAACGTCAATCCGCGTCCCGCGCCCAGCCTGATCTTCGAAATGGGCTTCGCCAGCGCGTCGCCCTGGAACGAATCCCGCTGGCGCGACCCGCGTTTCGACGCCATGCTGGCCGAAGCCCGCGCCACGCGCGACGACGCGCGGCGCCGGCAGTTGTACGGCGACATGCAGGCGATGATCAAGGGCGGCTCGGGCGTCTGCATTCCCAATTTCACCACCAGCCTGGACGGGTACGCGCCCCATGTCCGCGGCCTGCGTCCCAGCCAGGCCGGGCAACTGATGGGCTACGATTTCGCCCGCTTCGTCTGGCTGGACGGGGGCGGGGCGTGAGGCGCGCTCTGGTCCCGCTGGTCGGGCGCCGCTTCGCGACGGCGGCGCTGTCGCTGGTCTTCGTCGTGGTGGCCGTGTTCGCCATCACCAGCCTGCTGCCGGGCGACGCGACGGACAGCGTGCTGGGGCAGAGCGCCACGCCCCAGTCCGTGCAGGCCCTGCGGCACAGCCTGCATCTGGACCGGCCCGCGCCGCTGCGCTTC
>NZ_JABXXP010000605.1 GCF_013376155.1 Nguyenibacter vanlangensis | reverse complement strand
CCGGACGACGGGTCCGCGCCGCCGCCGCGCGGCTATCCGTTCCGTATGGGGCGCCCCATATCAGCCCCGTAAGGGCCATGGCTACCAGGCGCCGGCCGCTTCCGCCGGCGCGATGACGATAGGGTAATGATGAAGGCGATCAATGCGATCCGGATGGGCGGGGTGGATGTCCTGCCGCTGGTCGAGGGCGGAAAGGGCGTGTCGGTGTCGACCGGCATATCATCCGGGCACTGGGCGGCGGCGGGAGGCGCCGGCACGGTGTCGATCGTCAATGCCGATTCCTATGATGCCGAAGGCCGGCCGGTGCCGCAGGTCTATCATGGCCGCACCCGGCGCGAGCGGCATGAGGAACTGGTGGAATACGCCATTCGCGGCGGCATTGCCCAGGCCCGCATCGCCCACGAGGTGTCCGGCGGACGCGGGCGCGTCCATGCCAACATCCTGTGGGAAATGGGCGCGGCCGAGCGCGTGATCAGCGGCGTGCTGGAAGGCGCGCCGGGCCTGATCCACGGCCTGACCTGCGGGGCGGGCATGCCCTATCGCCTGTCCGAGATCGCGGCGACGTTCGGCATCCATTACTACCCGATCGTATCCTCGGCGCGGGCCTTCAACGCGCTGTGGAAACGGTCCTTCCACAAGACGTCGGACTTGCTGGGCGGCGTGGTGTACGAAGACCCCTGGCGGGCCGGCGGCCATAACGGCCTGTCGAACACCGAGGACCCGCGCACGCCCGAGGACCCGATGCCGCGCGTGCTGGAACTGCGCAGGCTGATGCGCCAGTTCGGCCTGCACGACACGCCGATCATCATGGCCGGCGGCGTGTGGTGGCTGGAGGAATGGCAGGACTGGATCGACAATCCGGAACTGGGGCCGATCGCCTTCCAGTTCGGCACCAGGCCGCTGCTGACCCGCGAAAGCCCGATCCCCGAGGCGTGGAAGCGCAGGCTGCGCACGCTGAAGAAGGGGGATGTGTTCCTCAACCGCTTCTCGCCCACCGGATTCTATTCCTCGGCGGTGAACAACCCGTTCCTGCGGGAATTGCAGGCGCGCTCCGAACGCCAGGTCGCCTATTCGACCGAACCGGTCGGCGAGCATACTGCGTCCTATGGCGTGGGGGCGCGGGCCCGCCAGGTCTTCATGACCGAGGCCGACCGCGAGCATGTCCGCCTGTGGGAATCCCAGGGCTTCACCGAGGCGATGCGCACGCCGGATTCCACCCTGATCTTCGTGACCCGGGACCAGGCGCGCGAGATCCTGGCCGACCAGGTGGCCTGCATGGGCTGCCTGTCGGAATGCCGCTTCTCGAACTGGAGCCAGCGCGGGCCGGACTTCACCAACGGGCACAAGGCCGATCCGCGCTCGTTCTGCATCCAGAAGACATTGCAGACGATCGCTCATGCCCACGGGGACGACGCCGAGGCGGCGATGGACGACAACCTGATGTTCGGCGGCACCAACGCGTGGCGCTTCGCCACCGACCCGTTCTATGCCGACGGCTTCGTGCCGACGGTCGGCCAGCTCGTCGCGCAGATCCTGACCGGACGCTGATCGCGCGGCGCCCTCGCCTGCCTCGAAGGCTCAGCGCACCGGGGGCGGCGCCAGGAACACAGTCCTGTCCGGGCCGGCGAACAGCGGAACATAGCCCGCCGCGCGAAGCGGCGCGTCCACCGGGTCGCGGCCGCGCTGG
>NZ_JABXXP010000604.1 GCF_013376155.1 Nguyenibacter vanlangensis | reverse complement strand
CCACCTGGCCGGCCCGCTGGCGCCCCTGGCGCTGGCGGCGATCGCGCTGTCGTCGGTGGCGATCAATGCCGCCAACGACAATACCGCCGCCTATGCCCTGATGTCCGCCGGCATCCGCCTGAGCCGTCCGCTGAGCGCCGGGGTGACGGCGGGCCTGGCCTATCTGCTGTCGGTCGCGGGAGCGGGGCGGTTCGCGGCCCTGTACGAGAATTACCTGCTGCTGGCGCTGTACTGGATCGCACCCTGGTGCGGAATCGTGCTGGCCGACTGGTATGGTCGCGGTCGTGCGCGCCCCCGTGACGATGCGCCGGACGGGTGGGCGCCGGGGGCGAGCCTGTTCGTGGGGGTGACGGTGCTGACCATCCTGCTGTTTTCGGCCACCCCGCTTTATACCGGGCCGGTGGCGCGGGCGCTGGGCGGGGTGGATATCGGCTATCTGGTCGGGTTCGTGGCCGCGGCGGCCGGGCAGGCGCTGTTGGTCCGGCGCGGCCGCGTGGCCCGGCCGGTGCCGGAGATTGCGTGATGCCCGATCCGATATTTGACTCGGTGTTCGACCCGGTGTTCGACCTGATTCTGCGCCGGGGGCGCCTGGCGGATGGGCGGAGGGTGGATATTGCGATCGATGGCGGGCGGATCGCCGCCATCGCGCCCCGGATCGACGCCGCCGCCCGGCAGGAGATGGATTGCGCGGGGCATCTGGTCACGCCGCCCTTCGTCGATGCGCATTTCCACCTGGACAGCACGCTGTCGGCCGGCCGGCCGCGCCATAATGCCAGCGGCACCCTGCTGGAAGGGATCGCGCTGTGGGGCGAATTCAAGCGGGAGATGGACGAGGCCGACCTGTACGACCGGGCGCATCGCCTGTGCCGGATCGCCATCGCCCAGGGCAATCTGGCGATCCGCAGCCATGTCGATATCGGCGATCCGCACCTGCGCGCGGTGCGGGCGCTGCTGCAATTGCGCGCCGACATGCGGCCCTGGCTGCAGATCCAACTGGTGGCCTTTCCGCAGGATGGATATCTGCGCAATCCGGCGGCGCCGGCGCTGCTGGCGCGGGCGCTGGAGATGGGGGTGGACGTCGTGGGCGGCATCCCGCATTTCGAGCGCACCGCCGCCGACGGCGCGGCCTCGATTGCGGCATTGTGCCGGATCGCGGCCGAGCGCGGCCTGCCGGTGGACATGCATTGCGACGAGACCGACGATCCGGCCTCGCGCCATGTCGAGACGCTGGCCGCCGAGACCGTGCGGTTCGGGCTGCAGGGGCGGGTGACCGGTTCGCACCTGACCTCGATGCATTCGATGGACAATGCCTATGCCGACAAGCTGATCGCGCTGATGGCGCAGGCCGGCCTGGGGGTGGTGGCCAATCCGCTGATCAATATCAGCCTGCAGGGCCGCTATGACACTTATCCCAAGCGGCGGGGCATGACCCGGGTGCGGGAATTGCGCGCGGCCGGCCTGCCGGTCGCCTTCGGCCATGATTGCGTGATGGATCCCTGGTACCGGCTGGGCAGCCACGACATGCTGGAGGTCGCGGCGATGGGCGCGCATGTCGGCCATCTGATGGGCGAGGCGGATTTGCGCGGCTGTTTCGACGCGGTGACGGGCGATGCGGCGCGGGTGATCGGGCTGGACGGATACGGGCTGGCGGTCGGCCGGCCGGCCGACCTGGTGGTGTTGCAGGCGG
>NZ_JABXXP010000603.1 GCF_013376155.1 Nguyenibacter vanlangensis | reverse complement strand
GGGCAGCGTGGAGACGCGCTGGGCCATGGCGGTGCCGGCCGGCAGGGCGGCGAGGCACGCGGCGAGAAGGAGGGAGCGGGTACGGGTCATGTCGCGGGTCATGCTACGACCTCGGTCGTGAAATCCTCGATCACCAGGTTGGCCAGCAGGCCGCGGGCCATGGCGTCGGCCTTGTCACGCGCGGCGGCGGGATCGGTTTCGTCGAGGTCGAGTTCGATGACCCGGCCGATCCGGACCTCGCCCACGCCGGCGAAGCCGAGCACATGCAGCGCGTGGGCGACGGCCTTGCCCTGCGGGTCCAGCACGCCTTCCTTGAGCATGACGGTGACGCGTACTTTCATTGCATGACCTCCGGCCCCTTCATGTCGGAATTCGTGGCCTCGGGCAGGATGCCGAGCCGCCAGGCCACTTCCTGATAGGCTTCCTCGACGCGGCCCATGTCGCGGCGGAAGCGGTCCTTGTCCAGCTTCTCGCTGGTCTTGGCGTCCCACAGGCGGCAATTGTCGGGCGAGATTTCGTCGGCGAGGACGATGCGCATTTCCTCGCCTTCCCACAGCCGGCCGAATTCGAGCTTGAAATCGACCAGGGTGATGCCGATGCCGACGAACAGGCCGGTCAGGAAATCGTTGATCCGCATGGTCAGCGCCACCATGTCGTCCAGGTCGTGGGTGCAGGCCCAGCCGAAGGCGGTGATGTGCTCCTCGCTGACCATCGGGTCGTTCAGGCTGTCGTTCTTGTAGTAATATTCGACGATGGTGCGCGGCAGGCGGGTGCCTTCGGGGATGCCCAGGCGCTTGGCCAGGCTGCCGGCGGCGACGTTGCGGACCACGACTTCGAGCGGGATGATCTCGACCTCGCGGATCAATTGCTCGCGCATGTTCAGGCGGCGGATGAAATGGGTCGGGATGCCGATATCGTGCAGCCGCAGCATCAGATGTTCGCTGATCCGGTTGTTCAGCACACCCTTGCCGGTGATGACGCCCTTCTTTGCGCCGTTGCCGGCGGTGGCGTCGTCCTTGAAATACTGGACGAGCGTTCCGGGTTCCGGACCCTCGAAGAGGATCTTGGCTTTTCCTTCGTAGAGCTGACGGCGGCGGGCCATACTCGTCCTTCATGCGGCTGGTGGAGGATGCCGGGGCATCCGTCCGATGAGGGGGCCTGCGAGGTCCCTGTAACGCGACTGCCTCATAGCAACGATTGGTCGCGGAAGATACCATTCCCTTTTCGGGGGCTGGCAGCACATGACGGCGTGCCAGGTTACGGTATGCCGGGCTACGATATACTGGGCTACGGTACGCTGGGCACATCCAGCATGACGGGGGCGTAGCCGACGCGATCGGGCGCGCCGGCCGCGAAATGCCACGAGGCGGGCGCGGCCGGGTCGGCGGCGATGCCGATGACCGAGGAACTGCAGGTGCCGAAGCCCGAGCGCGGCGGGATGTTGAGTTCGCTGCCGGCGGGCAGCGTGCGGTCGGAGAGCAGGCGCGTCCAGGATGCCCAGTCGGGCGGGAGCGGCCGTGCGGCGTCGCAGAAGCGCGGCAGGTGGCGCCCGATCCGCGGGATGGACAGGTCGTCCGGCCCGGTGGTGGCGGCCATGTGTACCCCGGGTTCGAGTTGCGCGACGTCGGGTGTGCCGTAGCCGAGGCCCGATATGTAGTAGGCCGCCCGGCGATCGGCGACGATCATG
>NZ_JABXXP010000602.1 GCF_013376155.1 Nguyenibacter vanlangensis | reverse complement strand
GGGCTCAGCGCAGCACGCGCGCCCGCTGCGCCTCGCTGTCATTCGCGATCTCGGCGGTCACGCCGTCCGCGCCCTGCACGACGCGCACCAGCTTCGCGCCCTGCTGCCGCGCGGAGATCAGCGAATCGCTGATCATGTCCTCGATCGAACGGACCAGGTCGCGGGCGCTGGCGGCCGCGCCCATCCTGTTCTGCCGGCGCATGACCTCGAACAGCAGGGACGGGTCGATGCCGCCGGTTTCCACCTTCAGCCCATAGCTGTCGATCATCGTCTCGATCTCCAGCGCCGCGACGCGTGCGACGTCCAGCCCGGTCAGGGCGCGGAAGACGAAGATCCGGTCCAGGCGGTTCAGCACTTCGGGGGCGAAGCCGGCCTGGCGCAGCGCCTCGACCGACTCGGCGCGCATGCGGTCGGGCTCGTCCGCCAGCCGGTCGGCGATTTCCGACAGGGCGTCGGTGGCGATGTTCGAGGTCAGGACGAAGATCGCCCGCACGGTCGAGACCTGCTGGCCGGTCGAGGCCTCGGTCACGTGCCCGTCGTTCCAGGCGGTCAGGAATTTCTTGAAGACGTCGGGATGCGCCTTCTCGATCTCGTCCAGCAGGACGACGGCATCGGGCTTTTCCTTCAGCCCGCCGGTCAGCTTGCCGAACGTGTCCGAGCCGACATAGCCCTTGGGCGAGCCGAAGAGCTGCGTCGCCGCGTGCGGCGAACTCATCTGCGTCATGTCGAAATGCAGCAGCGGCCGGTCAAGCTGTCGGGCCATCTGCTTGGCCAGGTAGGTCTTGCCGGTGCCGGGCGGCCCGGCCAGCAGGAAGATGCCGACCGGCTTGCCGCGCACCTGCAGCGCCATGCGCCGGCGCAACTGGGCGGCGATGTCCTCGCAGACCTGGTCCTGGCCGATCACGCGGGCGCGCAGGCCGGCCGCCAGTTCCTCGGCGTCGATGACCGTTTCCTTCTGCTCGCGCGCCATCATCTCTTCCAGCGCGGTGCGGTTGGTCAGTCTGGCCAATACATCCATCATCCACCCCCGTCGGCGTCGCAGCCCCTTGCGCGCCAGCCGTTCGGCGCGGGTTTCGAACATCAATCCCGCCAGGACCAGCAGGCTGCTCCCGGCCGTCAGCACGGGAAAGGCCGGCGCACACCATTCCATGAAATGCGCGAGGCTGGCGAGCGAAAGATGCAGCGACGCGGCCGCCTGCAGGCTCGCCAGGACCAGGAAGATCACCATCATCACCGGCATCATCCGGTTCAGGGCGGGAAGCAGGGCCTTCATTGGACGATCACATCCAGTACAAGCATTTCGTCGCGATGGATGACGGGCAGCGGGGTCGGGCCCAGCACGGTGATGGCCCCGGGCGCCACCCCGGCCAGTCCCGGATCGGTGACCGGCGCGATATCGACCTGGCCCGAGATCCGGATGGGCAGCAGGACCGTGCGGGGCCGCGGCGTCAGCGGCACGGTCTGGCTGATGCCGCCCGAGGTGACGGTGACCACGCCGCCCTGGCCGCCCTCGTCATACAGCGGCATCTGCACCAGGCGGTATTCGCGCCGCCGGATGCCCGCCAGGATCCGCGCCTGCTGGTCCGGCGTCAGGCCCGATTGCTGCAGCGCGCGCGGCGCGTTGTCGGGCGAGATCATGGCGAATTGCTGGGTGCTGGCCAGCACGTGGGCGCCGCCGAGTCCCGCGCCG
>NZ_JABXXP010000601.1 GCF_013376155.1 Nguyenibacter vanlangensis | reverse complement strand
CGCGCATGCCGGTGACCGCGCCGCGCTTCATCGCCCTGCGCCGGCTGGCGGTCATCGGCTCGGCCAGCCTGCTGACGGGCTACGGCGCGTACGAGATGAACCTGGTGCTGAACGCGACGGGCTTCTCGGTGCTGGGCGCGGTGCTGCTGGCGCTGTTCGTTCTGCTGTTCCAGTGGATCGCACTGGCCTTCACCTCGTCGGTCGGCGGGTTCGTCTCGCTGCTGCGGCGCGGCGGGCTGGGGCTGGGGATCGCGCGCGACGGCGACCTGCCGGCGCTGTCGACGCGCACCGCCCTGCTGATGCCGACCTACAACGAATCGCCGGGCCGGGTGATGGCCGGGCTGCGGGCGATGCATGACAGCCTCGCGGCCACCGGACGGCTGGACGCATTCGACATCTTCATCCTGTCGGACACCACCAACCCCGATATCTGGGTCGCCGAAGAGGCCGCGTTCCTCGCCTTCCGCGCCGAGACGGCCGGAACCGGGGGCGGGGCGGGGGGGCGCGTCTATTACCGCCGCCGGCCGGTCAACACCGAACGCAAGGCGGGCAATATCGCCGAATGGGTGCGCCGCTTCGGCGGCGCCTATCCGCAGATGGTCACGCTCGATGCCGACAGCCTGATGGATGGCGGCACCCTGGTGCGCATCACCGCGGCGATGGAGCGCCATCCCCAGGTGGGGCTGATCCAGACCCTGCCCGAGATCGTCAACGGCACCACCCTGTTCGCGCGCATGCAGCAATTCGCCGGCCGGGTCTACGGGCCGCTGATCGCCCACGGCATCGCCTGGTGGCACGGGTCCGAAGGCAATTACTGGGGCCATAACGCGGTGATCCGCACCCGGGCCTTCGCCGAGCAGGCCGGCCTGCCGCATCTGCCGGGGCGCAAGCCCTTCGGCGGCCATATCCTCAGCCACGATTTCGTCGAGGCCGCGCTGATGCGCCGCGGCGGCTGGGCGATCCACATGGTCCCGGGCCTGGCCGGCTCCTACGAGGAAAGTCCCCCCTCGCTGACCGACATCGCCATCCGCGACCGCCGCTGGTGCCAGGGCAACCTGCAGCACGCCAAGGTGCTGCGCACGCGCGGCCTGCACTGGGTCAGCCGGCTGCACATGATGATGGGCATCGGCTCCTACGTCACCTCGCCGATGTGGCTGGTCTTCCTGCTGGTCGGCATCCTGATCGCCCTGCAGACCCGCTTCCAGAAGCCGGAATATTTCGGCGACACGAAATCCCTGTATCCGAACTGGCCGCAGGTCGATCCCGAACAGGCGAAATACGTGTTCATCGGCACCATGGCCATCCTGCTGGCGCCCAAGCTGATGGCCTATGTCGCGCTGCTGTTCGACCGCCCGGCCCGGCAGGGATGCGGCGGCGCGCTGCGCGCCGGCCTGTCGGTGCTGGTCGAGACGGTCATCGGCGGGCTGGTGGCGCCGATCGCCATGCTGATCCAGACCTCGGGCGTGCTGTCGATCCTGATGGGCCAGGATTCCGGCTGGAACGCCCAGCGGCGCGACGATGGCGGCGTGCCGCTGGGCGATATCGCGCGGGCCTACTGGCGCTATATGCTGTTCGGGCTGATCCTGGGCGGCTGCGCGTGGAGCGTCTCGATCCCGCTGTTCCTGTGGATGACCCCGGTGCTGCTGGGACTGGCCTTCGCCATTCCGCTGGCGGCGGTCACGGGCGACCGCGCCG
>NZ_JABXXP010000600.1 GCF_013376155.1 Nguyenibacter vanlangensis | reverse complement strand
GGCCGCGGCCGCCGCATAGTCGGCGCGCGCCGCCGAGGAAAAGCGCCCATCCCTGGCGGCCCCGACGAAGGCCCCATGCTCCAGCGCCACGGGCAGCGCCATCAGATGGTTCTCGATATACCAGCCATTGCGCAGGATCACGGCAGGCAGGCCCGACGCGGATATGGCCTCTTCCGTCTGCCGGTGTTCGATCGCAAGGCGGGCGGGCGACGTGCCGGCATGCAGCATGCTCGTATAGGCAAGCAGCGAAACCCCGGCCTGGCGCGCCGCCTCGATCACCGCGCCATGCAGCGGCACGCGGCCGCTGACTTCGGTCGAGGAAATCAGCAGCAGCTTGTCGACGCCGGCCAGCGCCGTGCGCAGCGTGTCGGGACGGGTATAGTCCGCCTCGCGCACGATCACGCCGCGCTCGGCAAGATCACGCGCCTTGGCCGGATTGCGCGCCGCGGCGACGATGCGGCCTGCCGGGACGGTCTTCAGCAGCGTATCGATGACGATGCGGCCAAGCTGCCCCGTCGCTCCGGTGATTGCGTACATGTTCGGCCTCTTGTCGTTGTGTGCCTGATCGTTGTGTACCGGGCCGGAAGACGGCGCCCATGTCCGCGCACGCCACGAATGCGTGGCGGGACGCGACGGGGATGGCCGTCACCGGCTCCGCGATCGGAGATCCTTCAGATAGCCGCACGCGTTACTTGCAGAAACCTCCTATCTTGCGGTTACCTCTACTTTCCGGTTACCAGATGGAAACTCGCCCCGGATGGAAACTCGCCCCAGATGGAAACTTGCCATGGAGGCTGCGCGATGGTCCTGAGAATGCGAACCAAGGTGAAGGCGCTCCCCGGCTGCCCCATGTCGAAATGCATGGCTCTGCTCAGCGGCCTCTGGACGCCCGAACTGCTCTGGTCCCTCAGCAACGGCCCGCGACGGTTTTCGGAATTGCGCCGCGACATCCCGGCCATTTCGGCGAAGGTGCTGACCAGCAGGCTGCGCGATCTGGAGCATCGCGGCGTTCTCGGCCGCAGCGTGATGCCGACATCGCCACCGACGGTGGAGTATGATCTGACCCCGTTGGGGCGGGAACTGCTCCCTGCGATCAAGGCGATCGTGGATGTCGGGTCGCGCCTGCTGCTCCGGGACCTCGCGATCCCATCACCGCAGGCGGTGGACGCGCCGGGGCCAGGGCATCTTGACCCAGAGCATCTTGACCCGGGGCATCTTGAACAGTGACCGATTGAAAGACAGGCCGGGCCCCCGCCCGAACCCGGCAGCGGCCATAGACCCCTGCACCCCATGACATCGATCCGGAATCGGTTTCCAAAGGCACCGCCTTTGGCGGGGTGCGGGGCAGCGCCCCGAAAAAGAGACCGCGGGACGGCCAATCACGACACCAATTGGCACAAGGCACGGCCAACTCTTCGACGACGGCGAAACCGGCCGAGAACGACGGCCACATCGAGCCATTGGAGGCATTCCGACCTGTGCGGCCTTTCCGCGTTCGGCGGCGCGGTCAGTGCCCGTTCATGGGCCCCATCACAGGCATCGTCATCATCGGCACGGGCTGCGACCCCAATATGGTCGCCGGCAGCCTGCCGTCCCAGCGCCGCGCCTGGGTATAGGTCACATAGTTCGGGCTGGCGCCCAGCGCCGCCGCCTGGGCGCGGATCGCATCCGCCTCAGCTTCGCCCTTGACCCGCGTC
>NZ_JABXXP010000599.1 GCF_013376155.1 Nguyenibacter vanlangensis | reverse complement strand
CGAGGCGCTGGGCCGCGACGTGAACGCGCCGCCGCTGCCCGAGGACGGACCGCTGGAAATCGCGCGCGCCGGCCGGGCCTTCAACACCATGGCCAGCCGCATCCGGCGCTTCCTGACCGACCGTACCCTGCTGCTGACCGCGATCGGCCATGATCTGCGCACCCCGATCACCCGGCTGAAGCTGCGGTCGGAATTCATCGAGGATGACGATCTGCGCGCGAAATTCCTGATGGACCTGGACGAGCTGGAATCGATGGTCTCGGCCACCCTGGCCTTCGGCCGGGACACGTCGCGGCGCGAGCCGATGGGCAAGCTGGACCTGACGGCGCTGCTGCAGACCATCCTGGACGAGGCGGCGGAAATGCACCCCGATATCGCCGATGCGATCGGCTTCCGGGCCGAACCGCCGGCGGTGACGATCCATGCCCGCCCGGTCGGCCTGAAGCGCGCATTGAACAACCTGGTGGTCAACGCCGTCACCTATGGCCACGGGGTGCGGGTCACGCTGCTGCCGCCGCGTCCGTCCGAAGCGGGCGAGACCCGCGGCGAGATGGTGACGACCATCCTGATCGAGGATGACGGGCCGGGCCTGCCGCCCGAGGACCTCGAACGAATGTTCGAACCTTTCGTGCGGGCCGAATCCAGCCGCAACCGCGAAACCGGCGGCACCGGGCTGGGCCTGGCGATCGCGCGCAACATCATCTGGGGCCTGGGCGGGGATATCCGGCTGGGCAACCGCGCCCCGCACGGGTTGCGCGTCACCGTGACCCTGGTGTGCTGACGCGGCGCCGACCCAAGACAGTCAGATCCCCCAGCGGCCGATGCCCGGCGGCCCGATTTCCACACGATCGCGCCAGCACGTCGGACGCGTCTTGCCGCCGCCGGTCCGGGCATGGCATTGCCACAAAGACCCGTGCCCGCATGCCGCGGCGCCCGACCGAACACCCGACCAGGCGGCCCGAGATGCTCGATCGACTTTATGCCCGCGCCCTGACCCTCGCGGCCAGTCCGCATGCGCCCTTGTGGCTGGCGGCGGTCTCGTTCGCCGAGGCCAGCGTCTTCCCCCTGCCGCCGGACGTGCTGCTGATCCCGATGGTGCTGTCGCATCGCGACCGCGCCTGGGCGCTGGCGGGGCTGTGCACCGTGGCCAGCGTCTGCGGCGGGCTGCTGGGCTGGTATATCGGCGCCTTCCTGCTGCAGCACGTGGCGATGCCGATCGTGCATTTCTATCATGCCGAAGGCCGGCTGGCGGCGATGCAGGAGCAGTTCCGCCACTGGGGCGTCTGGATCATCCTGGTCAAGGGCCTGACTCCGATCCCGTTCAAGATCGTGACCATCGCCAGCGGGGCGGCGCATTTCCCGATCGTGCCCTTCCTGCTGGCCAGCCTGGTCACGCGCGGCATGCGCTTCTTCCTGGTCGCCGGGCTGCTGCGGGCCTATGGCGCGCCGATCCAGACCTTCATCGAACAGCGCCTGACCCTGGTCGCCTCGGCCTTCGGCCTGGTTCTGGTAGGCGGCTTCGTCGCGCTGAAATATCTCTGAAGCCACGCCTCGGAAGCCGCGTCTCGCCCTGGGCGGCAGGCGGCTTGCGGCGCGGCGAATCCCGGCGCAAACACGGCGGGCACGTGATCGTCAGCCCGGAGCCATCCAGCCATGCCCCACCAGGTCGCCGTCATTACCGGAGCCGGCGCCGGAATCG
>NZ_JABXXP010000598.1 GCF_013376155.1 Nguyenibacter vanlangensis | reverse complement strand
GGCCGGCCGAGATCGCGGCGGAACTGGCGGCGGCGCTGGCGTCGGTGCCGGGGATCGCCCACGCCGAACCGGCCGGGCCGGGATTCGTCAATATGACGCTGGATGAAGCCGTGCTGCGCGCGGTGGCGCGGGACGTGCTGCGGGCCGGCGAATCCTATGGCGACGCGGTGCTGGGGCAGGGGGTGCGGGTCAATGTCGAATATGTCTCGGCCAACCCGACCGGGCCGATGCATGTCGGCCATTGCCGGGGCGCGGTGGTCGGCGACGCGCTGGCCAACCTGCTGGCCAAGGCCGGCTATGCGGTGACCAAGGAATATTACATCAACGATGCCGGGGCGCAGGTGATCGCGCTGGCCTGGGCGGCCTATTGGCGGTACCTGCAGGCCATCGGCACCACCATGACGCAGGAGGAATTCGCCGCCCTGGTGCCCGGCGGCATTCAGTATGGCGGCGATTACCTGGTGCCGGTCGGCGCGGCGCTGGCGCAGCATCACGGCACGGGGCTGGCCGAGCCCGACGGGCAGCCCGCCGCGCCGGAACATTGGCTGCCCACGGTCAAATCCTTCGTGGTGGCCGAGATGATGCGCCTGATCCGCGAGGATCTGGATGCGCTGGGCGTGCATCACGACGTGTTCACCAGCGAGGCGCGGATCCTGGCCGACGGGGTGACCGACCGGGCCATCGCCCGGCTGGACGCGCAGGGCCTGCTGTATGAAGGCGTTCTGGAGCCGCCGAAGGGCAAGCTGCCCGAGGATTGGGAGGCGCGGCCCCAGACCCTGTTCCGGGCGACAGAGTTCGGCGACGACGTGGACCGGCCGCTGCGCAAGTCGGACGGGTCGAATACCTATTTCGCCAATGATATCGGCTATCACGACGACAAGGTCCGCCGGGGCGCGGACGTGCTGATCGATGTCTGGGGCGCCGACCATGGCGGCTATGTCACCCGCATGAAGGCGGCGGTGAAGGCCCTGTCGGATGGCGGGCGCGCGCCCGATTTCGACGTGCTGCTGTGCCAGATCGTGCGGATCGTCCGCGAGGGGCAGCCGGTGCGGATGTCCAAGCGCGCGGGGACCTTCGTCACGCTGCGCGACCTGATCGACGAGGTGGGGCGCGATGCGGTGCGCTTTACCATGCTGACGCGCAAGGCCGACGCCCAGATGGAGTTCGACCTGGACCAGGTCGTCGCCCAGACGCGCGACAACCCGGTCTTCTACGTTCAGTACGCCCATGCGCGTTGCCGTTCGGTGCTGCGGGCGGCGCAGGAGATGCTGGGCGCGCAGCAGGTGACCCCCGCCGCGCTGGCCGAGGCGGACCTGGACGGCCTGGATTCGGATGCCGAACTGGCGCTGCTGCGGCGGATCGCGCAATGGCCGCGCACGGTCGAAGGCGCGGCGCTGGCGCATGAGCCGCATCGAATCGCCTTTTATCTCGGTGAGTTGGCGGGCGATTTTCATACGTTGTGGAATCGCGGCCGCGATGATGCGACATTGCGGTTCCTGCAAGAGGACGATCCGGCGGCGACCCGGGCGAAGCTGGCGCTGGTCGAGGCCACGGCCACGGTCATCCGGTCCGGCCTGGCGGTGCTGGGGGTCGAGCCGGTCGAGGAAATGCGATGAACGATACCGATCCCCTGGATCGCGATCCCCATGCGGAGCGGCTGAGCCGCGCCCGCGAGCGCATGAGCGCCGATTACGACGAC
>NZ_JABXXP010000597.1 GCF_013376155.1 Nguyenibacter vanlangensis | reverse complement strand
AGCACCGCCATCGCCTCCGGCGCCTGGCGGCCGGTCACCACGGGCACGCCCGGCTTCATGATCCCGGCCTTCTCGCCGGCGATCGCCGCCAGGCTATCGCCCAGGAACGATTCGTGATCCATCGAAATCGCGGTGATCGCGCAGGCGGCCGGACGCGCCAGCACGTTGGTGGCGTCGAAGCGCCCGCCCAGCCCGACCTCGATGACGGCCAGCCGCGCCGGATGCCGCGCGAACAGCACGAACCCCGCCGCCGTCAGCACCTCGAACACCGTGATCGGCGCGCCGTCATTGGCGCGCTCGACCTCCTCCAGCACCGCCACCAGTTCGTCGCTCGACACGATGCGCCCCGCCACGCGGAACCGTTCGGTCACGTCCACCAGGTGCGGCGAGGTCATGACATGCACCGGCCAGCCCGCCTGTTCGCCGATGGCGCGCAGGCAGGCGCAGGTGCTGCCCTTGCCGTTGGTCCCCGCGACATGGATCACCGGCGGCATGTGCGCCTCGGGGTGGCCCAGCCGCGCCAGCAGCGCCTCCAGCCGGCCCAGCGACAGGTCGATCAGCGCCGGATAGAGCCGGTTCAGCCGCTCCAGCACCACCCCGGCGCGGCCGACGAATTCCGGTCCCAGGACGGGAGAGACGGACGTCGAAGAAACGGACGTCGAAACGGGGGCAGGGGGCATGGCGATCCTGCGATCAGGCGGCCGGACGGGCCGGCTCGGCGGCCTGGCGATGGTTCAGCAGCCCGATCAGCCGCCCCAGTATCTCCGGCAGGTCGGCACGCTTGACCACCATGTCGATCATGCCGTGCTCCAGCAGATATTCCGCCCGCTGGAACCCGTCGGGCAGCTTCTCGCGCACCGTGTCCTCGATCACCCGCGGCCCGGCGAAGCCGATCAGCGCGTTCGGCTCGCTGATCTGCACGTCGCCCAGCATGGCGAAGGACGCGGTCACCCCGCCGGTGGTCGGATGGGTCAGCACGACGATGTAGGGCAGGCCGGCCTCGCGCAGCATCTGCACCGCCACCGTGGTGCGCGGCATCTGCATCAGGCTGATCAGCCCTTCCTGCATCCGCGCCCCGCCCGAAGCGGTAAAGACGATCAGCGGCGTCTTCTGCAGCACCGCCAGCCGCGCCGCTGCGACGAACGCCTCGCCCAGCGCCGCGCCCATCGTACCGGCGATGAACTCGAAGGCCATCACCGCCACCACCGCGTCATGACCGCCGATCCGGCCGTGCGCCACCGCCATCGATTCGTCGAGCTGCGACTTGGCGCGCTCGTCCTTCAGCCGCTCGGTATAGCGCTTGCGGTCCCTGAAGGTCAGTGGATCGACCGGCGCCTTCGGCAGCTCGATGCGCGTGCATTCTCCCTGATCGAACGTCCAGGCGAACCGCTCGGCCACCGAGGCCCGCATATGGTGGCCGCAATGCGGACAGACATTCAGCCCCTTCCGCAGATCCTTGACCAAGATCATCTGGCCGCAGGATTCGCAGTTGGTCCACAGATTGTCCGGTACTTCGCGCTTGAGCAGACCGCGGATCTTGGGGCGGACATACTCGGTCAGCCAGCTCATGCCACCTCTCCATGACGCGGGGCCCCCGGCCCCGGAAAACTGCCCTCATACAATCTGGGGGCAGGGAACGCCAGAGCGCGCCCCGGCGCACACTCCGATACGGGGGGCCGGGACCGGCGCGGCGTCAGCCG
>NZ_JABXXP010000596.1 GCF_013376155.1 Nguyenibacter vanlangensis | reverse complement strand
CATCTGCGGGCGCTGTGGCACGACGCGCGCGGCGAATGGCAGGCGGCGCACGACCTGGTGAACGAGGGCGGCAGCCCGGCGGAATGCCGGGTCCATGCCTATCTGCACCGGCGGGAGGGCGACCTGGCGAACGCGGATTACTGGTACTGGCGCGCCCGCGTCCCGGCCGATCGCGGGCCGCTGGACGTGGAGCGCGACCTGCTGCTGCGCCGGTTCCTGGCGGCCGGCGCATAGGCGGGCCGTCCGGGCGCGCCGGGCGAAAAAGCCACATGATATGTTAATGATATATATGTTACCGGTACCCCCCTCGAATGCCGGGGCGGGAACGCGTTAGAGCAGTCCGAAATCCCTCTGCTGCCTGGACATGACGTGAATGCCGGTTCTTGAGACTGCGACGCTGGAGCGGCTGCCGCCCGCGATCATCATCCCCGCCTATGACCGCAAGGCGGTGCGTCCGGGGATCGCGCATCTGAGCGTGGGGAATTTCCACCGCGCGCACCAGGCGGTCTATCTGGACCGGGTGCTGGCCCGGCCGGGCCAGGCGGAGTGGGGCATCGTGGGCATCGGCGTGATGGACGATCCGCGCGAGCGGGCCAAGGCCGAGGCGCTGCGGGCCCAGGACGGGCTGTATACCCTGACCGAATGTCCCGCCGACGCGCCGGACGTGGTGCGGGTGGTGGGGTCGATCGTGGAGTATGTCCACGCGCCGGACGACCGGATGGCGGCGATCCGGCGCCTGGCCGATCCGGCGATCCGCATCGTCAGCCTGACGGTGACGGAGGGCGGGTATTACACGGACGAGGCCGGGCGGTTCCAACTGGAGCATCCGGCGATCGCCGAGGATCTGGCCAGGGACGTGCCGCACAGCGTGTTCGGCCTGGTGACCGAGGCGCTGCGGCTGCGCCGCGACAGCGGGGCGGGGCCTTTTACCGTGCTGACCTGCGACAACCTGCCGCATAACGGGCATGTGGCGCGCACCGCCTTCCTTGGCTGGGCGCAAGCGCGCGATGCGGGGCTGGCGGACTGGATCGCCGCCCATGTGACCTTTCCCTGCACCATGGTGGACCGCATTACCCCGGCGGTGCGCGAGGCCGACGCGGCGCGGCTGAACGCCGCGAGCGGGGTGGAGGACCGGGCGCCGGTCTTCTGCGAGGATTTCATCCAGTGGGTGGTCGAGGATTCGTTCTGCGCCGGACGGCCGCGGCTGGAAGAGGTGGGCGTGCTGTTCACCGACGATGTGGCGCCCTATGAGCGGGTGAAGCTGCGCATGCTGAATGCGTCGCATTCCATGCTGGGCCTGCCGGGCGTGCTGATGGGGTACCGCATCGTCGGCGAGATCATGCGCGACGCGGATGTCGTCGCGTTGCTGGAACGCTATCTGGGCCTGGATGCCGAGCCGCTGCTGCAGGCGCCGCCGGGTATGGAACTGCATGAATACGGCGCATTGCTGCTGCGCCGGTTCCGCAATCCGGCGATCAGCGACCAGTTGCTGCGCATCGCGTCGGACAGCGCGTCGAAATTGCCGGTCTTCGTGCGCGATACCGCCGAGGGCACGCTGGCGCGGGGCGCGGACGCCACGCGGATCGCCCTTCTGCTGGCCTGTTTTGCCGAATATCTGCGCGGCCGGGACGATGGCGGCGCGGCCTATGAGGTGGTCGAGCCGCATCTGGGCGCAGAGGACCGGGCGCTGGCCGCCGAGGCC
>NZ_JABXXP010000595.1 GCF_013376155.1 Nguyenibacter vanlangensis | reverse complement strand
CAGCGCGATGCCGGCAAGGGGGGCGCGGGGCAGGGCAGGGTGCAGCCAGTCGATCCAGGCCTCGCGCCCGATGGCCAGCGCCGTCAGCAGCACCAGCACGCCCTCGGCCACCGCCGAGAGATATTCGGCCTTGTAATGGCCGTAGGTGTGGTTTTCGTCCGGCGGGCGGCTGGCGATGCGCAGGGCCCACAGGCCGGCGACGGCCGCGACGACGTTGATGATCGTCTCCAGCGCGTCGGAATAGAGCGCGATCGAGCCGGTGGCCCGCCAGGCGGCGTATTTCAGCCCCAGGGCGGCGATGCTGACGCCCAGGCTGGTCCAGGCCAGGGCGTTCTTGCTGATATGCGGCATGGATCAGATCGTCGCCGGGTCGGCCAGGACGCAGCGGGCGGCGTCGGACTGGGTTTCGATCTGGAAGGTCGTATGGCCGATGCGAAAGCGCAGGCGCAGCGTCTCGGCCGCGTCGCTGAGCAGCGTGTCGTCGGCGGCCGGGGCGTGGGTGAGGCAGGTCGTCCGCACCAGATGGACGGTGAGCGCCGTGTCCGTGGTGCTGATCGGCCAGATATGCAGGTCGTGCAGGTCGGTCACGCCGGGCAGGGCGCGCAGATAGGCCTCGACCCCCGTGCGGTCGATGGCGCGCGGCACGCGGTCCAGCGCCATGTCCAGCGAATCGCGCAGCAGGGACCAGGTGCCGGCGACGATGGTGGCCGACACCACCAGGCTGATGACCGGATCGACCCGGAGCCAGCCGGTATAGAGAATGATCGCCCCGGCGATCACCACGGCCAGCGACATCAGCGCGTCGGCGGCCATGTGCAGGAATGCGCCGCGGATATTCAGGTCGTCGCCGCCGCGCAGGAACAGCAGGGCGGTGATGCCGTTGACCAGGATTCCGGCGCCGGCCACCGCCATGATGGTGCCGCCCGGCACCGCCGCGGGCGTGACCAGGCGCAGGATCGATTCCCACGCGATGCCGCCGGTCACCAGCAGCAGCGCCGCCGCGTTGCCCAGCGCCGCCAGGATCGAGGAGCGGCGGAGGCCGTAGGTATAGTCGGCGCTGGGGGCCTGGCGCGACAGGCGCTGCGCCAGCCATGCGGCGGCCAGGGCCAGCACGTCGGACAAATTATGCCCCGCATCGGCCAGCAGGGCCAGGGCGTGGGACGCGACGCCCCAGCCGGCCTCGGCCGCGACATAGGCCAGGTTCAGCGCGATGCCGATGGCGAAGGCCGTGCCGAACGAGGCGGGAGCGTGGGCATGTCCGTGGTGATGGCCGTGATGCCCATGGTGATGCCCGTGGTCATGGTCGTGGCTGGGGCCATGGTGATGCGGGTGCGCGTGGTCGTGCGGCTCGGCCATGGAAATCCTGAATCATCGGACCCGATTCCAGGTCCGACTCCGAGGGCGGGTTTGGCGGTCTCTGTATCAGACGCGCCGAGCGCGGGGCGAGTCCCGTGTTGCGTCGCCGTGCTTTCATCGGGGGCGGCGTGCGTGATAGGACCCCGTTTCATGATCCGACTGACCGAAATCAGGCTTCCGCTCGACCACCCGCCCGAGGCGCTGGAGGCGGAAATCGTCCGGCGGCTGGGCGTCGTGCCGGGCGACCTGCTGGAGCATGGGGTGTTCCGCCGCGGCTATGACGCGCGGCGGCGGGGGGCGGTCGTTCTGGTCTATACCGTGGATTGCGCGGTGCGCGACGAGGCGGCGGTCCTGGCGCGGCT
>NZ_JABXXP010000594.1 GCF_013376155.1 Nguyenibacter vanlangensis | reverse complement strand
CGAACTGATCCGGCCCGCCGAGAGCATCGCGCCGCTGCCGCCCAAGGCGGGCGAGGCGGCGTTGGACCGGCTGGACCGGCTGCGCTTCGCCAAGGGCGGCACGCGTGTCGCAGCCATGCGCGACACGCTGCAGCGCACGATGCAGAAGCACGCCGCCGTCTTTCGCAATACCAGGAGCCTGGCCGAGGGCGTCGGGAAGATCGCCAATATCTGGACCGGCCTGCCCGACCTGTCGGTCGCCGACCGCTCGCTGATCTGGAACAGCGACCTGATGGAGGCGCTGGAATTCGAGAACCTGCTGGCCAACGCCACGGTGACGATGGCCGGCGCCGATGCGCGGCACGAAAGCCGCGGGGCGCAGGCCCATGACGACTATCCCGAGCGCGACGACGAGAACTGGATGAAGCACACCGTCGCCCATCTGGACGACCAGGGCGGCGTGGACCTGTCCTATCGCCCCGTGCACATGAAGACGCTGACCGACGCGGTCCAGGTCTTTCCACCCAAGAAGCGCGTCTACTGACGCGACGCGCAAGACGCGCGTCCACCGATGTGAAAGTCAAAGAAAGCGCGTCTCTGCGACGCGACGTGGCGGAAAAAGGAACGAGACGATGGTCGAATTCAGCCTGCCCAGGAACAGCAAGATCGGAAAGGGCCGTCTGTTTCCGGCGGCCCCGGGCGCCACGAACGTCAAGCCCTTCCGCGTCTATCGCTGGAACCCCGATGACGGGGCCAATCCGGTGGTCGATACGTACGAGATCGACCTGGACGCGATCGGCCCGATGGTGCTGGACGCGCTGATCCACATCAAGAACGACATCGACCCCACCCTGACCTTCCGGCGGTCGTGCCGCGAGGGGATCTGCGGATCCTGCGCGATGAATATCGACGGCGAGAACACGCTGGCGTGCCTGAAGCCGATCCGCGACGTGAAGAACGCGGTCTCGATCTATCCGCTGCCGCACATGCCCGTGGTCAAGGACCTGGTCCCCGACCTGAGCGGCGCCTATGCCCAGTTGCGCGCGATCGAGCCCTGGCTGAAATCCGACACCGCGCCGCCGCCGGATTCGGAACGCCGCCAGAGCGTCGCGGAACGCGCCGAGCTGGACGGGATGTGGGAATGCATCCTGTGCTTCTGCTGCACCACGTCCTGTCCGTCCTATTGGTGGAACGGCGACCGGTATCTGGGGCCGGCCACGCTGCTGGCGGCCTATCGCTGGATCGCCGACAGCCGCGACGAGCATACCGGCGACCGGCTGGACGCGCTGGAGGATCCGCTGAAGCTGTATGCCTGCCGGACGATCATGAACTGCACCCAGACCTGCCCCAAGGGGCTGAACCCGGCCAAGGCGATCGCCCGGATCAAGGACCTGCAACTGGAACGCAAGATCTGACCCGGACGGGCGCGGCGCGAACGCCGCGGGAGATTGACGAATGCGGCGCCGGATGGGACACATCCGGCGCCCTTTTTGTCCGAGGAAAGCGACCGCCTTGTTCGACGGAACCCTAGCCACGCCGGCCGAACGGCGACGGGCCTGGATCGACAGCCTGTTCGTCGATCATGCGATCTTCCGCCTGCCCTGGACCAATTTCGCCGCCGTCGTCCCGGGCAAGGTCTATCGCTGCAACCACCCCACCCCGCGCCGGCTGGCCGCGCTGACGCGGCGCCACAGCCTGCGGACGCTGGTCAATCTGCGCGGCCATCGCAGATGCGGGTCGGACGCGCTGTCGCGGG
>NZ_JABXXP010000593.1 GCF_013376155.1 Nguyenibacter vanlangensis | reverse complement strand
GGCCGGACGCCGACACCGCGATCTTCGAGGTGGAGTCCGGCAAGGGCGTCTATATGCGTTCGCTGGCGCGCGACATCGCCCGGGCCTGCGGCACGGTGGGCCACGTGGCGGCCCTGCGCCGGCTGCGGGTCGGTCCATTTTCCGAGGCGGATGCAATTAAGCTGGACAAAATAGCGACAAGCGACGACAACGCGCCTGCTTCACCGGATCTGCTGCTTCCGGTCGCGACCGCGCTGGCCGACATCCCGGCGCTGGCCCTGACCCACGAAGAAGCGGATGCCCTGTCACACGGGCGGGCGATCAGCCTGCTCGACCTGATGGGGCGGATTCCGGACGCCGTCGATCCCGCGGGCGGGATCGCGCGGGGAATGGACGGGAAGCGGGTGATCGGGCTCTGCCGGCTGGAGGATGGCTGGCTGCGCCCGGACCGTATGCTTTAACCGCATGTGAATGGAGAACACGATGTCGATTACCGCAGAACGCCGCACGACGCTGATCGGCGAATATCAGACCGCCGCCCAGGATACCGGCTCGCCGGAGGTCCAGGTCGCGCTGCTGACCGAACGGATCAACAACCTGACCGAGCACCTGAAGACCCACGCGAAGGATTTCCATTCGCGCCGCGGTCTGCTGATGATGGTCGGCCGCCGTCGCGGCCTGCTGGATTATCTGAAGCGCAAGGACGGGGCGCGGTACCAGGCCCTGATCGGCCGCCTGGGCCTGCGTCGCTGATCTGACGGGCGGCGGGGCCGATCCCTTTTGCCCCGCCGGGCCGGAACGGCCATCCCCTGCCCAATCGTGGGCCGGGGCAACATGCTGCCGCCATGTCGGTGGAGACATCCGGACCGGGTCGCAGCGTTTCAGGCCACATGGCGTTCTGGTGGGCGACCATCACACACCATGCCGTCCGAGACGCTGTTTCTTCTCCCTCCGTCCGGGGCCTTCCACCCCATCGGGCCGGCCGCCGGACAGGGAATGTCTGAATGTTCAATTATTATCGCAAGGAAATCGACTGGGGCGGACGTCCGCTGGTGCTGGAGACGGGCAAGATCGCCCGCCAGGCCGACGGCGCCGTCGTCGTGACCTACGGCGACACGGTGGTGCTGTGCACCGCCGTCGGTGCCAAGAGCGTCAAGCCGGGGCAGGATTTCTTCCCGCTGACCGTCAATTACCAGGAAAAGGCGTTCGCCGCTGGCAAGATTCCGGGCGGTTTCTTCAAGCGCGAAGGCCGTCCGTCCGAGATCGAGGTACTGAATTCGCGCCTGATCGACCGTCCGATCCGCCCGCTGTTCCCCGACAATTTCCGCAACGAGGTCCAGGTCGTCGCCACCGTGCTGAGCCACGACCTGGAGAATGACCCGGCCATCGCCGCGCTGGTCGGCTGCTCGGCGGCGCTGACCCTGTCGGGCATTCCGTTCTTCGGTCCCGTCGCGGCCTGCCGCGTCGGCCACCTGAACGGCGAATATGTGCTGAACCCGACCCTGGCCGAAATGAAGGACAGCGCGCTGGACCTGGTGGTCGCCGGGACGTCGGAAGGCGTGCTGATGGTCGAGTCCGAGGCGGGCGAACTGAGCGAAGAGGTGATGCTGGGCGCCGTGACCTTCGGTCATGCGGCCTTCCAGCCGGTGATCGACGCCATCATCGCGCTGGCCGAGCACGCGGCGAAGGCGCCGTGGGACCTGGCCGAGCCGACGGCCGAGGAAATCGCGCTGCAGCAGCGGGTCGACGCGCTGGGCC
>NZ_JABXXP010000592.1 GCF_013376155.1 Nguyenibacter vanlangensis | reverse complement strand
CGAGGGCGCCGCCTTGCGCCGCGCGGCGCGCCGCGTCGTGCGCCGCCATGGCTTGCGCCACCGTATCCTGCGTCATCGTCATGATCGGGTCCCCGCGATGCCGGGCAGCGGATACATGTCGGGCCGCCGGTGCCGTGCGCAGCGATCCGGGTCGCAGGCAACGGCGAGGATGATGACGCGGCTCATGCCGCCGGACGGGGCCGTGACAGGAGGGGCGTTGCGGCATATCCAGGCCAGCGGGGCATGACGCGCGACGCGGCGGCGCGGCCGGCGGAAAAGGGACGGAAAGCGGGCGGCGCCCGGTCCGGTCGGGAGAAGACGGAAAAAGGATCGACGGACATGACGAAGTCCTTGCCCCAGCGGCTGCACGGCCATACTGCGCCGCATCCACCCGCCCCGTGTCAAGGACGTAATGAAAAATCATTTTCATATTGAAATTGGAATGATGGTTATGTTTCACTTCTCCTGCGTTCGGTGAGAGGCACATGAACGACGACTCAGATGTTTCGATCGGGGCCCGGATCATGCAGATTCATGACGCGCTGACGGCCGGTGAACAGCGCCTGGCATCGGTGATTCTGGAACTGGACGGGAATTTCTCGGGATTTACCGCAAGTGAGCTTGCGGCGCGGGCCAATGTGTCGAACCCGACGGCGGCGCGCTTCTTCCGCCGGCTGGGATATGAGAATTACCAGCAGGCCCGCACCCATGCGCGCGACCAGGCGTCGCTGGGGTCGCCGCTGGTGGCGTTGCAGCGCCGCCACCGGATCGGCGACGTCGATTACGACCTGGGGCGGTATGCCGAGCATGAAATCCTGAATCTGCGCCGGACGATGGCCGAGATTTCCGGCGAGAAGCTGCATGCGGCGGTACAGATGCTGCGGGAGGCGCGGAAGATCCGCATCGTGGCCTTTCGCAATTCGGTGCTGATCGCGCTGTATCTGCGGGCGCAATTGTCGCTGCTGCACGACAATGTGCAGGTCCTGCCGCAGCTTGGCATGGCGATGGGCGAGGATGTCGCGACGATGGGGGCGGAGGACCTGCTGGTCGTCGTGGGGATGCGGCGCCGGCCGCCGGTGCTGACGCAGCTTATGCGCGCGGCCCTGGAACGGAACGCCAAGGTCCTGCAACTGACGCATATCGGCGCGCCGGCCAGCCCCAACCCGTCCGTCCTGACGCTGCGCTGCGTCGTGGATGGCGCGGGGATTTTCGACAGCTATTCGACGGCGCTGTGTGTCGCGAACTGCCTGGTGTCGCTGCTGGAGCAATCCATGGGACCGGGCGTGGCCGAGCGGCTGGCGAATATCGAGGCGCTGCGGAAGGATATCGATGGAATCGGATGATATCCGGACCGTGGCGCGGCGGCATGTGAAGCGGCCATAGACACGCGGTCCGATTCACGACCCTGAGAATTGGGACCCTGAAAATTGGAGCCCTGAGAACCGGACCCCGGCCGCCGCATGTCTTATTTTGTTACGATATAATAACATTCTATCGGAGACGGACCCATCGGGCGTGCCAGCCATCCAGCGCCATGAGAAATATACCGGAGAGAGAATATGAGATCAGGTCGAGCCGGATTATTGACGGTGCTGTCCGTGAGGACGGCACTGGCCTGCCTGCCGATCGGGGGGGAGATGGTGCCGGGGGCCCTGGCCGCGACGGCCGACGGCAGGAGGCCCATCCATAAGCCCGGCCATCATCGGCGCCCGGTGGCGGACGGCGGGGTGGTCGCGGT
>NZ_JABXXP010000591.1 GCF_013376155.1 Nguyenibacter vanlangensis | reverse complement strand
AGGCGTTGCTGGCGCGGGCGCAGCGGATGGCCGCGCTGGCGGCCGTAGAGCCGGTCCGGCGGGGCCTTGACCGCGACCGGCTGCGCCGATTCGCGGGGGGCGGGGACCGCCTGCGATGCCTGCCGGACCGTCATGCGCTCAGCGGTTGAAGGCGCCGCGCAGCGCGTCGACCAGATCGGTCCGTTCCCACGTGAAATTGTCGCGGGCCGGGTCGGGCGTGCGGCCGAAATGGCCATAGGCGGCGGTTTCGGTATAGATCGGGCGGTTCAGGCGCAGATGCCGGCGGATGCCGCGCGGCGAGAGGTTCATGACCTCGCGCAGGACATCGCCCAGCTTCGCCTCGTCCACGTCCTTGCCGGTGCCGTCCAGGTCGACATAGACCGACAGCGGATGCGACACGCCGATCGCGTACGAGATCTGCAGCGTGCAGCGATCGGCCAGGCCGGCGGCGACCACGTTCTTGGCCAGATAGCGGCAGGCATAGGCCGCCGAACGGTCCACCTTGGTCGGGTCCTTGCCCGAGAAGGCGCCGCCGCCATGCGGGGCCGCGCCGCCATAGGTGTCGACGATGATCTTGCGCCCGGTCAGGCCGCAATCGCCGTCGGGACCGCCGATGACGAACACGCCGGTCGGGTTGACGTAGAATTCGTCGTCCGGGCACATCCAGCCCTCGGGCAGCACCTCGAGCACCACCTCGCGCAGCGCATCGCGGATCGCGGGCTGGCTGGCGCCTTCGTCGTGCTGGGTGGAGATCACCACCGAGGTCGCGCCGACCGGGCGGCCATCGACATAGCGCAGGGTCACCTGGCTCTTGGCGTCGGGCTGCAGGTTGGCGACGCGCGCGTCGCCGGCCTTCCGCAGGTCGCGGATGCGGTGCAGGATGCCGTGCGCGTAATGGATCGGCGCCGGCATCAGCGTCTCGGTCTCACGCGTCGCGAAGCCGAACATGATGCCCTGGTCGCCGGCGCCCTCGTCCTTGTTGCCGGCGCTGTCCACGCCGACCGCGATGTCGGCGGACTGGGCGTGCAGATAGGACTCGATGGCGGCGTTCTTCCACGAGAAGCCGCTCTGGTCATAGCCGATATCGCGGATGGCGGCGCGCGCGCCCTCGATCAGTGCCTCGGTCGTCACCGAGGACGGGCCGCGCACCTCGCCGGCCAGCACCACGCGGTTGGTCGTCACCAGCGTTTCGCATGCGACGCGCGATTCCCCGTCGGCCGCCAGATAGGCGTCCAGAACGCTGTCGCTGATCCGGTCCGCGACCTTGTCGGGATGGCCTTCGGACACCGATTCCGATGTGAACAGAAAATCGCCTTTGTTGCGCATGATGGTTCTGCTGACCTCGCACGATGAAACGGGGTGCCGCCGCTCATGCGGAGGCAGGGGGGCGGGACGATGTGACGGAATACCCGCACAGCGTCAAGTATTTTCAGGGCATATCACGCTCGCGCCGAGGGAAATCAGGCCCCGAGAATCAAGGAGCGCGCAGGCCCAGCACGTCCTCCATGTCGTAGAGGCCGGGTGTGCGGCCGCGCAGCCACAGCGCCGCGCGCACCGCGCCGGTGGCGTAGATGCGCCGGTCGAAGGAGCGGTGGGCCAGCGTGATCTGTTCGGCGGCCGAGGTGAAGGTCAGGGTATGTTCGCCCACGATCTGGCCGCCGCGCAGCACGGCGAAGCCGATCGCATCGGCCCGGCGGGGGCCGGTATGGCCGGTGCGCGCGTCCTCGACATGGCTGGCGAGATC
>NZ_JABXXP010000590.1 GCF_013376155.1 Nguyenibacter vanlangensis | reverse complement strand
AAGGCAGGGATGTCGACGGGTGGGTTGTCCTCGGCCGGAGTCGCGATCGCGGCCGGGGAGACCGGCGCGGATTGCGGAGCGGCGGCCCGGGCGGAAACGGAAACGGCCAGAACGCCCGCCGCCACGATCCAGGCCCCGGGAAGCGCCAGCGTACCGACTGCCCGCATCGCGATCCCCCGCTTTTCCATCCCCCGCACCGAAGCCCGCCCCCTGGCCATGACGCGCCGTCCAACCATCCGTTCCCGGAGACGGGCCCGAAGGCCGCGCCCGCAAGCCGGTCAGATCAAGCCGGTCAGATATGGATCGCGCGCTTTTCCACATCCAGCGCGGCTTCCTTCACCGCCTCGCTGAGGGTCGGGTGGGCGTGGCAGGTGCGGGCGACGTCTTCGGACGACGCGCCGAATTCCATCGCCAGGGTCGCCTCGGCGATCATCTCTCCGGCGCCGGGGCCGATGATATGCACGCCCAGCACCCGGTCCGACGCCGCGTCGGCCAGGATCTTGACGAACCCGTCGGTCATGCCCACGGCGCGCGCGCGGCCATTGGCCATGAAGGGGAACTTGCCGACCTTGTAGTTTATTCCGGCTTCTTTCAGGCTTTCCTCGGTCCGGCCGACCGTCGCGACCTCGGGCCAGGTATAGACCACGCTGGGAATGGCATCGTAGTTCACATGCCCCTTCTGCCCGGCCAGGATTTCCGCCAGGGCCACGCCTTCGTCCTCGGCTTTGTGCGCCAGCATCGGGCCGGCGATCACGTCGCCGATCGCATAGACCCCCGGCAGGCTGGTGGCGAAATGCGCGTCGGTGACGATGCGCCCGCGCGCGTCCAGCGCCACGCCGGCCTCTTCCAGCCCCATGTTGCGGCTGGCCGCGACCCGCCCGATCGACAGCAGGACGACGTCGCATTCCAGCGTCTCGGCCTTGCCGCCCGCCGTCGGCTCGATCGTCAGGACCACGCCCTGGGCGGTCTTTTCCGCCTTGGTCACCTTGTGGCCCAGCTTCATCCCCAGGCCCTGCCGGGCCAGAATCCGCTGGAACTGCTTGGCGATTTCGCCATCCGTGCCCGGCACCAGGCGGTCGAGGAACTCGACGACCGTGACCTCGGCCCCCAGGCGCTTCCACACGCTGCCCAGTTCCAGGCCGATGACGCCGCCGCCGATCACCACCAGCCGTTTCGGCACCGCGGACAGTTCCAGCGCGCCGGTCGAGGTGACGATGGTCTTCTCATCCACCGTGACGCCCGGCAGGTCCGCGCTGTCGCTGCCGCTGGCGATCACGATATGCCGCGCCGTCACCGGCTTGCCGTCCACGGTGACGCGGCCGGTGCCTTCCAGCTTCGCGAAGCCCTTCAGCCAGGTGACCTTGTTTTTCTTGAAGAGGAATTCGACGCCTTTCACGTTGGCCTCGACCACCTCGCCCTTGCGGGCCATCATGCGGGCCAGATCCAGCCTGACGCCGTCGATCAGGATGCCGTGCCCGGCATAATCGTGCGTCGCGGCATGATAATTCTCGGACGATTGCAGCAGCGCCTTCGAGGGAATGCAGCCCACGTTCAGGCAGGTTCCGCCCAGCGTCGCCCGCTTTTCCACGCATGCGACCTTGAAGCCCAACTGGGCCGCGCGGATGGCGCAGACATAGCCGCCGGGACCGGCGCCGATGACCAGGACATCGTAATCGTACTCCGTCTCGGCCGGCGGGGCGGCGGCCGGCGCAGGTGTGGGCGCGGGCGGCGTGGTTGCGGCCCTGGGC
>NZ_JABXXP010000589.1 GCF_013376155.1 Nguyenibacter vanlangensis | reverse complement strand
CGCCCGGGCGTCGCGGGCCCCGTCGCGATGGCCGGCCAGTTCCAGCGGCACCAGCACGTTTTCCAGCGCCGTCATGGTCGGGATGAGCTGGAAGGACTGGAAGACGATGCCGGTGGTGCGGCGGCGGAAGCGGGCCAACGCGTCCTCGTCGAGGTCGGCAAGGCGGGTGCCGGCGATCGTGACCGTGCCGCTTGTGGGCCGTTCGAGCCCGGCGAGGAGCATCAGCAGCGAGGTCTTGCCCGAGCCGGAGGGGCCGACGATGCCCACGGCCTCGGCTTCGGCCACGCGCAGGCTGATCCCGCGCAGGATGGCCAGGCCCCCGGCCCTTTCCCCGGTGTTCCCGCCAGGGTGTGCGCCAGGGTGGGTGCCAGGGTGCGTGGGTGTGCCGTTCCGGGCCGGGTTGACCCTGCCGGAATGGGCCGGCACTGTCAGCCACAGGTCATCCGCCTGCACCAGGGTTGGCCGTCCGTTCGGGAATCCTTCGCTGTCCATGCGCTCTTCTTCCGACACAGGGTGGGTCCGCCGTCTCGACGCTACATGGCGCGGGCGAATCGTCCGAATGGTTTTTGTGCTTGTGCTGGGTATGGGCGGCATGCCGGCGGGCGCGGCCGAACGGCCGGTGCGGATTCTGGCGCTGGGGGATTCGCTGACCGCCGGGTACGGGCTGGCGCATCGCGATGCCTTCGTGCCGCGCCTGCAGGCGGCGCTGGCAGCGCGCGGCGATGCGATCACCATCCTGGACGGCGGCGTGTCGGGCGATACCAGCGCCGACGCGCTGGCGCGGCTGGATTGGGCGCTGGGCGACCAGCCGGACGCCGTGATCGTGGAACTGGGCGGCAATGACGGGCTGCGCGGGCTGGACCCGGCGCGGATGGAGCGGAACCTGACGGCGATCCTGGACCGGCTGGCCCAGGCGCATCTGCCGGTGCTGCTGTCGGGGATGTATGCCCCGCCGAACATGGGCACCGCCTATGCCGGCGCCTTTCGCGCGGTGTTCGACCGGCTGTCGCGCCGGCCGGGCATTCTGTGGGACCCGTTCTTCCTGGACGGGGTGGCCACGCATCCGGACCTGGTGCAGGCCGACCATATCCATCCCGACCCGGCCGGGGTCGCGGTGATCGTGCGGCGGCTGGTGCCGGTGGTGGAGCGGCTGGCGCAGCAGGCACGGGCGGGGCGATCCCTGTCCGGCGGTCCGGGATAGATCGGTAATTTTTGGAAACTATAGATTTACTTTGTTTCTATTTATCGGTTTCGATGATGCCGATACGGTTTCGAACAGAAGGACGGGGGCGAGAGACCGGCGCGAGGGGCGGCGGGACATGGCCCGGGAAAACTGGAGAAACCTGCGATGTTCACGATCAATGCGACGATGCGCGATGTTGTTCTGCTGCTGGCCCGCCTGCTGCTGGCGGTGCTGTTCCTGGTGATGGGCTGGGGCAAGCTGACCGATTATTCGGGCGCGGTTGCCTATATGGCACAGACCCATGCCCCGTTCCCGGCGATTTCCGCCGCGGTGGCGACGGTGACCGAACTGGGGGCTGGCCTTGCGCTGCTGGCCGGGGCGCTGACGACGGAAGTGGCGCTGGCGCTGGCGGTCTATACGCTGGTGACCGGGCTGATCGGCCATCCGTTCTGGTCGATGTCGGGCATGATGCGCTATGACAACATGATCCATTTCTACAAGAATATCAGCATCGTCGGCGGGCTGCTGGCGCTGGCGGCGGCGGGGGCGGGCCGGTTCGCCGTCACCCGGCC
>NZ_JABXXP010000588.1 GCF_013376155.1 Nguyenibacter vanlangensis | reverse complement strand
AGGCGGTCGCGGCCCTGCGGGACGCGGCGGCGCGCCAGGCCCGGCGACAGGCGGAATTCGCCGCTCTGCGCCACATGCCGATCCCCGCGTAAGTCCCGATTGCTGGAGAAGAATGCCATGACCGGACGCAAGACGATCGACCTGAACGCCGACCTGGGCGAGAGCTTCGGCCAGTATACGATCGGCAACGACGCGGCGATGCTGGATGTCGTGACCTCGGCCAACGTGGCATGCGGGTTCCATGGCGGCGACCCGGAAGTGATGGCCGCGACCTTTGCCCTGGCGCGCGCGAAGGGGGTCGCGGCCGGGGCGCATCCGGGCTTTCCGGATTTGTGGGGGTTCGGGCGGCGGGTCATGCCGTTTTCCACCGGCGAGATCGAGCGGATCGTCGCCTATCAGGTCGGCGCGGCGCGGGCGCTGGCGGCCTATGCCGGACACTGCATGACCTATGTGAAGGCGCATGGTGCGCTGGGCAACCTGACCGAGCGCGACCCGGCGGTGGCCGAGGCGGTGATCGAGGCGGTACGGCGCGTCGATCCGGCGCTGCCGGTGGTGGCGATCGCGCTGAGCCATCTGGAGCGGATCGGCCGCGCGCGGGGCATGACGATCTTTTCCGAGATCTTCGCCGACCGGGCCTATACCGAGGACGGGCACTTGGTGCCGCGCAAGGAACCGGGCGCCGTGCTGCATGACGCGGCGTTCGCCGCCGACCGGGTGGTGCGCATGGTGCGGGCGGGCGCGATCGAGACCGTGTCGGGCCGGATGCTGCCGACGCAGATCGATACGATCTGCGTGCATGGCGACAACGCCGAATCCGTCACCGTGGCGCGCCTGACACGTGCGCGGCTGGAAGCGGCGGGCATCGCCCTGCGCGCGCTGACCTGAAAGGCGGCGGCCATGATGCTGACGCTGGAGCAGATCGAGGCGCTGATGGCCCGGATGCGCGCGCTGGGCATCGCCGAGCTGGAATACCGGCATGGCGACCAGCAGATCCGCCTGGTGCGGGACGACGACGCGGCCGCTCCACATACCCCGCCGCCGGCCGCGACGCGAAACGGGATGGGGGATAAGCCCGCCGCCACGCCCGAGGTGATCGCCGCGACGATGTATGGGCAGTTCTATGCCGCGCCCGCCCCGGATGCCGCGCCCTTCGTCGGCGTGGGGGACAGGGTCGCGGCGGGGCAGCCGCTCTATGTCCTGGACGTGATGAAGACGCTGACGCGGATCGAGGCGGAATTCGCCTGCATAATCCGCGAGACGCTGTGCGCGAACGGACAGGCGGTCGAGCCGGGCACGCCGCTATTTGCCGTCACGCGGCTGGATGAGGCGCGGAATGGCTGAGATCCGCACCGTCCTGATCGCCAACCGGGGCGAAGTCGCCCTGCGCATCGCCCGGGCTTGCCGCCTGCTGGGACTGCGCAGCGTGGGGGTCTATTCCGAGGCGGATGCCGCGCTGGCGCATCTACGCCTGGTGGATGAGCGGATCTGCATCGGGCCGGCGGCGGCGTCGCACAGCTATCTGGACGGGGCGCGCATCCTGCGGGCGGCGGCGCTGACCGGGGCGGATGCGATCCATCCGGGCTATGGCTTTCTGTCGGAAAGCGCCGATTTCGCCGCCGCGGTCGAACGGGCGGGCCTGGTGCTGGTGGGGCCGTCCGCCGCGATCATGCGCATGATGGGTGACAAGATCGCGGCCAAACGGCAGATGCGGCGGTCGGGCGTGCCGTGCCTGCCCGGGTCGGACGGCGCGCTGCC
>NZ_JABXXP010000587.1 GCF_013376155.1 Nguyenibacter vanlangensis | reverse complement strand
GCATGCAGATGCGCCAGGGCCAGGATCTCGGATGCATTGCCGCGAATGGCGCGGGGGGCGTCGGCCAGGCTTGCGACCGCGACTCGGGAGCGGAAATCCAGCACGCCCACGGCCACCGGGTCCAGAATCCAGGGCGTGCCGGCCTGTTGCGCCGCACGGGTCGCCAGCGCGATCGCACGGGCCTGCGGCGCGGTGATCGTGCCGATATTCACCACCAGGGCATCGGCCAGGGCGGCGAATTCCGCCACTTCCTCCTCGGCCCCGACCATGGCGGGTGACGCGCCCGCCGCCAGCAGCGCGTTCGCGGTGCTGTTGGCGACGACCAGGTTGGTGATGTTGTGGACCAGCGGCGCGGCGGCGCGGATTTTCGCCAGCGTGGCGGCGGCGGCTTGGGGGGTGAAGAGGAAAGTGGACATGGGCGGGGCGCCTTTCGTCGGGATCGGCGGGTTCAGCCCGGGGGCGCGAAATTGACCAGCGCCTCTTCCTGCCGGCGAATGACGCAGGTGCCGGCCAGCAGATCGTGCAGCCCCTGCTTGCGCGCGGTCCACATGACCATCAGGAAACCGATTCCCATCAGGATGAAGGACAGGAACTTGCCGAAATACCGCCCGGCCGCGCGGCCGATGGTGATCCGGCTGCCGTGAATGTCGGTCACGCGCATCCGGCAGGCCATCTTGCCCGGGGTCGCCTGCAGGCGCGAGGATTCGAACAGGATGTAGTAAAGCGCCGGCAGAATGAACTGCACCAGTTCGTACAGCCCCGACCCATGCCAGGCCGGGTGGATGAACTGATAGGAATATTCGGCCGGGATGTCGCTGACGCGGACCAGGTCGGAAATCTGGTATTTTCCGACCCCCGGTCCGCTGTTCATCAGCGTGACCGTCAGGCTGGGCGACAGCAGCAGGCCGACGACCCAGCCCGCGACGCTGATGATGCAGGCGTCGATGCCCCAGGCCAGCACGCGAAACCAGAACCCGGCATAGACCCAGACAGAGCGCGGCTCCATGCGGCCCGGCGGCACATAGGGCGATCGCGAAGCGAAAGGATCGCTGCCGGGCGGCAGATCGGACATGGAACTGTTTCCTTCCGGCAAGGGCCGCGCAATGGCCGCCAGCTACGCCAGTCAGCTACGATAGGACCCGTTGATGTCGATATAGCCGTGGGTCAGGTCGCAGCTCCATGCCACGCCGGTCCCGTTTCCCAGTCCCAGATCGATCTCGATTTCGATTTCGCTGCCCTTCATGTGGGCCACGACCGGCGTTTCGTCATAATCGGGCACGACGGTGCCGTTGCGCGCGATCCACACGCCGCCGATGGCGATCGACAGCGTGTCGCGGTTGGCGGGTTCGCCGCTCTTGCCCACGGCCATCACCACCCGGCCCCAGTTCGCGTCCTCGCCCGCGATGGCGGTCTTGACCAGCGGGGAATTCGCCACCGCCATCGCCACGCGCTGTGCGGAATCGTCGCTGGTGGCGCCCGTCACCTGGATGCGGATCAGCTTGGTCGCCCCTTCGCCGTCGCGCACCACCAGCAGCGCCAGTTCCAGCAGGAGGCTGTCCAGCGCGGCGGCGAATTCGGCCAGCGCAGGGTCGGTCTCGGACACGACCGGCGGATTGCCGGCCTGCCCGGTCGCGAACAGCAGGACCATGTCCGACGTCGAGGTGTCGGAATCCACCGTCGTGCGGTTGAAGCTGCGCGCCGCGCCCGCTGCCAGCAGCGGCTGCAGCACGGCGGCCGGCAGGGCGGCGTCGGTGGCGACGAA
>NZ_JABXXP010000586.1 GCF_013376155.1 Nguyenibacter vanlangensis | reverse complement strand
GGCCCGACTGCCTGCCCTTCGCCGCCTCGCGGCCGCCGCGGGTGTGGGTCGCGCGCGGCAGCATGCCGTATTCGGCGGTCACCCAGCCCTTGCCCTGGCCGCGCAGAAAGGGCGGCACCCGCGATTCGACGGTGGCCGCGCACAAAATTTCGGTCCCGCCGACGCGGATCAGGGCCGATCCTTCGGCGTGGCGGGCAAAACCCGTCTCGATGGAAACGGGGCGCATCGCGTCGGGCGCGCGGCCCGAAGGGCGGGGGGTCATGGGATCGGCTCTCCGGATCGGCGGGCTTGTGTCGGTGACCGGGCGGAGATAACCCGAGCCCGGGGGCGATTGCCAGTCCCCGTTACATTCCTTTCCCGTCACGTTCCCCCCGTCACATTTCCCCTCCGTTCTTGTCACGCGCGCGCCAGCGCGCCAGATTTATGCCGATCGTTCTGTCCGGGCGCCAAGGAGGACAAGGAATATGGATCTGGGTCTGCCGGTTTCGCGCCCCGCCCTGCCGCCGGGACTGGATGCACGCTCGGCGGCGATCCTGCGCGAAATCGTCGAGCAATATGTGGAAACCGGCGAGCCGGTGGGCTCGCGCACCCTGTCGCGGCGGCTGCCGCTGTCGCTGTCGCCGGCGACGATCCGCAACGTCATGGCCGACCTGACCGAGGCCGGGCTGCTGTTCTCGCCCCATGCGTCCGCCGGGCGGCTGCCGACGGAAAAGGGGGTGCGGCTGTTCGTCGACGGGCTGCTGCAGTTCGGCAGCCTGGCCGACGACGAGCGCGATGCGATCACCCGCGCGCTCGAGATCAGGGGCCGCTCGCTGCAGGACATGCTGTCCGAGGCGTCGTCGATGCTGTCGGGCCTGTCCTCGGCCGCCGGGCTGGTGCTGGCGCCCAAGAGCGACGGGGCCGTGAAGCATATCGAATTCGTTGCGCTGGGCCCGGGCCGCGCGCTGGTCGTCCTGGTCGGGGCGGACGGACAGGTCGAGAACCGGGTGATCGAGACCCCGCCGGGCCTGCCGCCCTCGGCCCTGGTCGAGGCCGCGAACTATCTGAACGCCCACCTGGCCGGCCGCACGCTGGAGGCACTGCGCGACCATGTGCGCGCCGACATGGCCGCCAATCGCAGCGAACTGCACCATTTGACCGCCGAAGTGGTGGCCAGCGGCCTGGCGACCTGGAGCGAAGCCGATCGTGGCGGCACATTGTTCCTGCGCGGGCAGGCGCGGCTGCTGGCCGACGTGACGGAAATCGAGCGCCTGTCGACCATCCAGATGCTGTTCGACCGGCTGGAAACGCAGGAAACCATGCTGCGCCTGCTGGAACTGGCGCAGGAATCCGAGGGCGTGCGGATCTTCATCGGGGCGGAAAGCGGATTGTTCGGCCTGTCGGGCATGTCGGTGGTGGTGGCGCCGGCACGGACCGACAGCAACCGCATCGTCGGCGCGATCGGGGTGATCGGCCCCACACGCATCAATTACGGGCGCATCATCCCGGTGGTGGACTATACTGCGCGGGTCATCGGCAGGATGCTGGGCTGACGGTCCGGCATCCGGCCGGACCTGCCTTGCTGCTGCCATCTTCTGTTCCTACGGCTGGACGCGGTTCCGGTCATCCCCGAGCGACGAGGTCGTGCATGTCCCATCCCGACGTCCACCCTGGCGCCCATCCCGACGCCAGGCAGGCCGGCCTGTTCCCGATCGGCGGCGACCTTCCGGTGGCGCGCATGGGCTTCGGCGCCATGCGGATCACCGGCCCCGGCATCTGGGGCGATC
>NZ_JABXXP010000585.1 GCF_013376155.1 Nguyenibacter vanlangensis | reverse complement strand
GGATGATCCATGCGCGCTCGCGCCGGGCGGACGGGCCGTTCGTCGCCCTGAACTGCGCCACCCTGGCGCCCAACCGGTTCGAGGAGGAACTGTTCGGCATCGAGGGCATGCCCGACGGCAGCGGCCGGCGCACCGGCGTGCTGGAACGCGCCCATGGCGGCACGCTGCTGCTGGACGAAGTGTCGGACATGCCGATCGAGACCCAGGGCAAGATCGTCCGGGCCCTGCAGGACCAGAGTTTCGAGCGCGTGGGCGGAGCGTCGCGCGTCAAGGTCGATGTGCGCGTGCTGGCGGCGACCAACCGCGACCTGCAGGAGGCGATCGCCGCCGGCCGGTTCCGCGAGGACCTGTATTACCGCCTGGCGGTCGTGCCGCTGCGCGTGCCCAGCCTGCGGGAGCGGCGGGAGGACATCCCGGCCCTGGCCAGGATGTTCCTGCGTCGCGCGGCGGAAAATGCCGGCCTGCCGCTGCGCGAGCTGTCGGGCGACGCGATCGCGGCGCTGCAGAGCTATGACTGGCCGGGCAATGCGCGCGAACTGCGCAACCTGATGGAGCGGCTGCTGATCATGATGCCGGGGAACGGCACCGATCCGATCCGCGCCGAGATGCTGCCGCCGTCGGTGGGGCAGGGGGCGCCGGCCTTGCTGAAATTTGATCCGGCCGCCGATGTGATGGGCCTGCCGCTGCGCGAGGCGCGGGACCTGTTCGAAACCCAGTATCTTCAGGCGCAATTGCTGCGATTCGGGGGCAATATCAGCCGTACGGCGGGCTTTGTGGGCATGGAGCGCAGCGCGCTGCATCGCAAGCTGAAGCAGTTGGGCGTGACCTCGGACGACCGTGGGGGCGGATGAGGTTTTGCCCCGCGGGTAAGGGCCTGCTAGAAAAGAGCATTCATATATTTCCGGCGGATGCGGCGGCCCGACGCGGCCCTCGTCCCTGCCCACAGAAAAAGTAAGGCCCAACCGTGGCAAAAGAAGCAACACAGAACGTTCAGGACGTTTTTCTCAACCATGTCCGACGCTCCAAGACGCCGGTGACGGTGTTCCTGGTCAACGGCGTGAAGCTGCAGGGCATCATTACCTGGTTCGACAATTTCTCGGTGCTGCTGCGGCGCGACGGGCATACGCAACTGGTCTACAAGCATGCGATCAGCACGGTGATGCCGGCGACCCCGGTCGTACTGTTCGAGCCCTCGCGCAGCGAGGGGGCGGCGACGGAGCTGGCGGACAAAGATCTGGCGGGGGATGCCGATCTCCTCTGACGGTCCCGTGAGCCAGTCCGCGACGCGGGCCGCCGTCATCCTGCCCTGGGAGCGGCCGGATCGTCAGGAAGAAGTCCGCGCCGCCGAGGCGCGGCTGGAAGAGGCGGTGGGGCTGGCCGCGTCGATCGGCCTTGTCATCGTGCGCAAGGCGGTGCTGCTGCTGCGCGCGCGCCGTCCCGCAACCCTGCTGGGCAGTGGGCAGGTCGAATCGCTGCGCGCGGCGGTCCAGGAGGACCGGGTGGCCGTGGTGGTGGTCGATTCGCGGCTGACGCCCGTGCAGCAGCGCAACCTGGAGCGCGCCCTGGGCTGCAAGGTCATCGACCGCACCGCGCTGATCCTGGATATTTTCGGCGAACGCGCGGCGACCAAGGAAGGCGCGCTGCAGGTCGAGCTGGCGCACCTGGAATATCAGCGCAGCCGGCTGGTCCGCACCTGGACCCACCTGGAACGCCAGCGCGGCGGCTTCGGCTTTCTGGGCGGGCCGGGCGAGACCCAGATCGAGGCC
>NZ_JABXXP010000584.1 GCF_013376155.1 Nguyenibacter vanlangensis | reverse complement strand
CTCGGGTTGCCGGGCAGGGGGCGCGGCATGGCGCAAGGTACCGGCCCGGCACCAGGCCTGCAGCGGAATGTCCGGCGCGGCCGAACGCAGCCCGCTCATGCGCGGACATCCAGCCGCCCGCGGGTCCGGGCAGGTACGAAGATCAAACAAAAAGCCATGAATCTGGCCTCCTGCCGTTCAAGCGGTTGCTCGAATCCAGGAGGCCGCCCGCTGTCAGCAGACAGACGGCACGGTCGCACCCGGACAAGGACATGGCCCGCGGACGAACCGGACACCGGGCTGACTGCCAGGCGCCGCGTCCCCGCAGGCGATTCTAGATCGGGGTTTCATCATCGTTTCTTGTTCGGTGTATCGACGCACGAACAGCGTTCGGCCGCCGATTTCGGTCGCAGCCGGTATAATGGATCCGCCGCCCCGTTCAAGGGGAAAAACCCTCGTCGGAACGAAATCGTATCATTGGCGTTCATAGCCGGTGGAAAACCGCCGCGGAACGCAATTGGCTAACTTCTGCGTGAAACCGCATGGCGACCCAGCCTTCCTCGCTCGGAATAATTGTTTTTGTTAAAAACTACACCTATAGGTAGAAATTGGTAACAGGTGAAACCTATGGTGGTTGGCATGCGCGTTTTACTCGTAGAAAGTGATGGCGTTGAAGTCGGCGATACGGCCAGCACCCTGCGTTCGATCGGTCACCCGTTCGATCATGTCGTAACGGGGCAGGCGGCCATCGCGATGCTTCAGCGCTTCGATTATGATGTCGCGCTGATCGAGCTGATGCTGCCCGACATCGATGGTTATGAAGTCCTGCGCAGGGCGCGGGCGGTGCGCCTGCACACCCCGATCCTGGCACTGTCCAGCGTCGCGACGCCCCAGGCCAAGGTGCGGGCCTTCTCCGCCGGGGTCGACGACTACATCACCAAGCCCTATCACACGTCCGAGTTGGCGGCGCGGATCCAGGCCGTGGTGCGCCGCTCGAAAGGCTACAGCCAGCCGGAATTGCGGGCCGGGTCGCTGAAACTCAATCTCGACAGCCGCGAGGTCACGGTGGGCGACCGCCCGGTACGCCTGACCGGCAAGGAATATCTGATCCTGGAACTGCTGCTGCTGCGCAAGGGAGTCGCGCTGAGCAAATATGCCTTCCTCGATCATCTCTATGGCGGAATGGACGAACCCGACATGAAGATCATCGACGTGTTCATCTGCAAGTTGCGCAAGAAGCTGCAGCAGGCGGGTGCCGGCAACCTGATCGTCACCGTCTGGGGCCAGGGCTATATGCTCAAGGACGCCCTGCCCGTCCGCCCGTCGCGGCATCCGGGGCGGGGCGCGCTGCAGCCTGCCGTTTAGTTGAGTATCTGCCATGAATCTGAAACTCTCCAGATTCATGGCAGATACTCCATAGAGCGACATCCAACCGCCCGCCGGCCATGGCGGACACGGCGTGCATTTCATCCGCGCTGGGCAAAAAAAACGCAGGATCCGAAGATCCTGCGAAGTTAACGTGATGGTTCACTGATGCGATGCCCCCATCGCCCTTTCCTTATGGCACCGCATGGCGGGATCCGACATGACCTGCATCAAGTCCCGATGAACATTTCGTAAGGTCCGCGTCACCCGGAGCGATCCCGCAACGAAGGGTGGTTGAGCCCACGGCCCGCTGCCCGTACAGTCCCGTACGGTCAGGGGCGGCCGCCGCGTGGTGCCGCTGCGGCCTTCGGGAGGCGGATGATTCATGTCGGATGCGGACAGGGCCGGGGCGGTTGGCGCGCCTG
>NZ_JABXXP010000583.1 GCF_013376155.1 Nguyenibacter vanlangensis | reverse complement strand
CCCCGACGCGCGCGGCCGGTTCGGCATCTTCGGCGGCCAGTTCGTGGCCGAGACCCTGATGCCGCTGGTGCTGGAGCTGGACGCGGCCTACGAGGCCGCCAAGGCCGACCCGGCCTTTCGCCGCGAGCTGGATTACTATCTGCGGGATTACGTGGGCCGGCCCAGCCCGTTGTGGTTCGCGCGGCGCCTGACCGAGGAACTGGGCGGGGCGCGGATCTACATGAAGCGCGAGGAGCTGAACCATACCGGTTCGCACAAGCTCAACAACGTCATGGGTCAGATCCTGCTGGCGCGGCGGATGGGCCGGACGCGCATCGTGGCCGAGACCGGGGCGGGCCAGCATGGGGTGGCGACCGCCACGGTCTGCGCGCTGTTCGGCATGACGTGCGTCATCTACATGGGCGCCACCGACGTCGAACGGCAGAAGCCCAACGTGTTCCGCATGCGCCTGCTGGGGGCCGAGGTCGTGCCGGTGACCGCCGGCGCCGGCACGCTGAAGGATGCGATGAACGAGGCGATGCGCGATTGGGTGACCAATGTGCGCGACACCTATTTCCTGGTCGGCACGGTGGCAGGACCGCATCCCTATCCGCAGATGGTCCGCGACTTCCAGTCGGTGATCGGCGAGGAGACGCGCGCGCAGATGCACGAGGCCGAGGGGCGGCTGCCGGACGTGGTGGTCGCCGCGATCGGCGGCGGGTCGAACGCGATGGGGATCTTCCACCCGTTCCTGGACGAGCCGTCGGTGCGGCTGATCGGGGTCGAGGCCGCCGGGCGCGGCCTGGATTCCGGCGAGACCGCGGCGTCGATCCTGCGGGGGCGGCCGGGGGTGCTGCACGGCAACCGGACCTATCTGCTGCAGGATGCGGACGGCCAGATCGACGAGGCGCATTCGATCAGCGCCGGACTGGATTATCCGGGCATCGGGCCGGAACATGCCTGGCTGCACGATATCGGCCGCGTCGAATATGTGGGTGCGACCGATGATGACGCGCTGGCGGCCTTTCAGCTCTGCACCCGCACCGAGGGGATCATCCCGGCGCTGGAATCGGCGCATGCGGTGGCCCATGCCGCGCGGATCGCGCCCGCGCTGAGCCCCGAGACGCTGCTGGTGGTGAATATCTCCGGCCGGGGGGACAAGGACATCTTTACCGTCGCCGCACATCTTGGAGTGACATTGTGAGCCGTATCGCCCGCCGCTTCGCCGCCCTGAAGGCGCAGGGACGCGGCGCCCTGATTCCCTACCTGCAGGCCTGCGACCCGGATTGCGAGACGTCGCTGGCGCTGTTGCGGGCGATGCCGGGGGCCGGAGCGGACCTGATCGAGATCGGCGTGCCGTTCAGCGACCCCAGCGCCGACGGGCCGATCATCCAGGCCGCCGCGCGGCGCGGGCTGAAGGCCGGGTCGAGCATGGCGCGCGTGCTGGACATGGTGGCGCGCTTCCGTGCGGAGGACGACGAGACGCCCATCGTGCTGATGGGCTATCTGAACCCGATCGAGGCCTATGGCCCGGCGCGGTTCTGCGCCGATGCGGCGCGGGCCGGGGTGGACGGGCTGATCGTCGTCGACCTGCCGCCGGAAGAGGCCGACCTGCTGGAGGGGGCTGCGGCCGCGCACGGGCTGGATATCATCCGGCTGGTGGCGCCGACCACCGTCGGCGACCGGCTGGGGCTGGTGTGCGGCCATGCCACGGGCTTCATCTATTATGTCAGCATCACCGGGGTGACGGGCACGCGCACCGCCAGCACCGAGGAACTGGCGGCGGCGCT
>NZ_JABXXP010000582.1 GCF_013376155.1 Nguyenibacter vanlangensis | reverse complement strand
CAGCCCCCCGGCGCCGACGATCAGCACGCTCGCGGCGCGCAGCACGGCCTGGCCGGTGCCGCCGATCTCGGGCAGCAGGATATGGCGGGCGTAGCGCTGGATCTCGGCTTCGGAAAAATCAGGGATCATGCATCCTTCCCCGTCCCGGCACGTTGCAGGCATGATGACGTCCGGGACAACAATGTCAGGTATGAGCCTGACCGGTGCAGGCGAATATGGCTTCGTGACACTCTTTTTGTAACAATTTGTGTCATTTTGCCATGAAGGTCATGCATGTCCGCCATGCTTATCGTATGCTCGCGCCGTACGACAGGGACGATTTCTCGATGGACCGTTTCATGCGCCTGATGCCAGCCGGCCATATGGTTGCCGTTCGTCGGCAGCAGGCACGGCGTCTCTGCGCGGTGACCCTGGTCATGGCGCTGTCGCTGTTCGTCGCCTCGCCCTTCGTCACGCTGTGGTCGGTCGCGTCGGCCATGCAGGCGCATGACGTGCGGACGCTGGGGACGTACCTCAACTGGCGGTCGGTCCAGACCGGCCTCAAGGCGCAGATCGTCACCGGCCTGGTCGGGACGCAGCCTGCCGGTGACGACGATCTGCCGGAATTCGGGTCGTCCTTCGCCGCCGCTGCGGTGTCCAACGCCGTGGACACGAACGTGAATGCCGCCAATCTCGGAACGCTGATGGACCAGTTGATGCCGGCGGGCCCCTCGGACGCGGGTAAGCCGGCCGCCGGCCGGCCGGCCCCCGGTCATCCGGCCCCGAATCATTCGGTGACGGGCGCCGCGCGGGTGCGGATCCTGCGCCATGTGCGGGTGCGTTTCGTGCGCCTGAACATGTTCGAGGCCAGCCTCGCCCTGCCGGACCAGGCGCGGGGCCATGCGCGCGACAGCAAGCTGCATCTGCAGATGCAGATCCAGGGCTGGCGCTGGAAGATCACCCGCATCGACCTGCCGTCCGGCCAGGACGGCCACCCGATCATCGAAGCGGCCGTCGACCGGCCGGCCGTCGTCCGGACCGCCGTCCTGGCGCGGTAAGCGCGCCGCGCCGGGCGCGCGGCCAGGAGCGCGGCAGGGGCAGGATGAGATTCCCCACCCCTGCGACGGTCAGCGCGCGATCGGCGCCGGAATCACGAGAATCAAGTCACAAGAATCGTCGGCATCAGCGGCGCGCGCGCGCGGTGGCGGTTTCGGCCGGCAGATCCTCTTCCAGAACCGTGATATGCAGGGCGTAGGACACTTCGCCCTCATCCTCGTCCCGATGGACGGTGCCGATGATTTCGCCCTTCACGGCGACTTCGACCGACAGGCCCGCGCGCGGCGGCGGGTTGACCGTCAGTTCGGGGGAGCCCAGCAGGCGGCGCAGGCACACCTGCAGGCGGGCGATCTCGGAGGTGGACATGGTGCTCATGATACGAAGCTCCCGGTCGGGGTCGGAGGATAAGGCGGCGGCGGGCTGGGCCTGATGCCGCCGAACGACATGCCGCCCGCTATAGGCACTCGGGTCGCCCCCCGCAACCGCCCCTTGGCCGCGGTCGCGGCCGCCGCCCGCCGCGCGTGGATCCCGCCCGTGAAAAATCCCCTTCCTGCCCGGAGCTTGCCATGATTCGTCGTTTTCCTGGATTTTCCTTGATGTCGCACTGTGTGAGGAGAGTCGGCTTGCGGATCTGTTCGACCCTGTTCGCCGGCATGGCGCGCCTGTTGGTGCCGGGGGTGGCGGCGGCGCTGGTCATGGCGCTGGTCACCCATGCCGGCGCGGTGACCGCGCCGTTC
>NZ_JABXXP010000581.1 GCF_013376155.1 Nguyenibacter vanlangensis | reverse complement strand
ATACCCCCCGCCGCCTGATGCCGGCGCGCCGTGGCAATTGCCGTCGGTCAGGCTGCTGAAGGCCGCGCCGCCGCACGGCCAGACCGGCCCGTCGCAGGACATGCTGCAGGCCAATGCCCGCCTGCTGGAAACCGTGCTGTCCGATTACGGCGTGCAGGGGCGGATCGGCGAGATCCATGCCGGGCCGGTCGTCACGCTGTACGAACTCGAACCCGCGCCGGGCATCCGCTCGGCCCGGGTGATCGGCCTGGCCGACGACGTCGCGCGCTCGCTGTCGGTGCTCAGCGTGCGCATCGCCACCGTGCCGGGCCGCAACGTGATCGGCATCGAGGTCCCCAATGCCCGGCGCGAGACGGTGTATCTGTCCGAGCTGTTCCATGACGCGGCCTGGACCCAGTCCATGTCGCGGCTCAGCCTGGCGCTGGGCAAGGATATTTCCGGCGCGCCGGTCTATGGCGACCTGGCGCGCATGCCGCACCTGCTGATCGCCGGCACCACCGGCTCGGGCAAGTCGGTGGGCGTCAACGCCATGATCCTGTCCCTGCTCTACCGGCTGTCGCCCGACGAATGCCGGCTGATCCTGATCGACCCCAAAATCCTGGAACTGTCGATCTACGAGGGCATTCCCCATCTGATGACGCCGGTGGTCACCGAGCCGGCCAAGGCGGTGGCCGCGCTGAAATGGACGGTGCGCGAAATGGACCGCCGCTACCGCGCCATGTCGCACCTGCAGGTCCGCAATATCGGCAGCTACAACGAACGCGTGGCCGAGGCCCGGATGCGCGGCGAGGTCGTCAGCCGCCGTGTCCAGACCGGCTACGACCCCGAGACCGGCCGCCCGACCTTTGAGGAACAGCAGTTGGCGCTCGACTCGCTGCCCTATATCGTGGTGGTGATCGACGAAATGGCCGACCTGATGATGGTCGCAGGCAAGGAGATCGAGGCCGCGGTCCAGCGCCTGGCGCAGAAGGCCCGCGCCGCGGGCATCCATGTCATCATGGCGACGCAGCGCCCGTCGGTGGACGTGATCACCGGCACCATCAAGGCCAATTTCCCGACCCGCATCTCGTTCCAGGTCATCAGCAAGTTCGACAGCCGCACCATCCTGGGCGAGCAGGGCGCCGAGCAATTGCTGGGGCAGGGCGACATGCTGTACATGCAGGGCGGCGGCCGCATCACCCGCGTCCATGGCCCCTTCGTCGCCGACAGCGAGGTCGAGGACGTGGTCGCCTTCCTGCGCAGCCAGGGCGAGCCGATCTATAACGACGACGTCATCTCGGCCCAGGACGAGGATGGCGGGGGCGGCGGCGGCGGCGGCGGCAAATCCTCGGGCAACGGGCTGAACGGCGGCGGCTTCGACGAGGAAACCAGCCTGTTCGACCAGGCGGTGGCCGTGGTGGCGCGCGAGGGCAAGGCCTCGACCTCGTTCATCCAGCGCCATCTGTCGATCGGCTATAACCGCGCGGCCAAGATCATCGAGCAGATGGAAAAGGAAGGCATCGTCAGCCCGGCGAACCATGTCGGCAAGCGCGAGGTGCTGCTGCGCCGCACCGACGACGACGAATGACCCGCGCCCTGGGACGCTCCCTGGGGCGCCCGCGCCCGGCACCGGGGGCCGCCGCCCCGAAATCCGCGCCGCCGTTTCCGATCCTGTTCCAGGACAGCCGCTTCCTCGTCATCGACAAGCCGGCCGGCCTGCCGGTCCATCCCGGCCCCGCCGGCGGCCCGTCGGTCGAAAGCGCCTTTCCCCTGCTATCCCGCCGCGCGGACGGGC
>NZ_JABXXP010000580.1 GCF_013376155.1 Nguyenibacter vanlangensis | reverse complement strand
GCCCGCCGGAATCCGCCGCGGGATCGGCGCCGCCCACGCGCAGCGCGGCCGAAAGCTGCGCCAGGCCGTTGCTCTCGCTGGCCAGGACCCGGCACGCGACCGCGATGTCGGACAGAAGCCGATCATGGGCCGGGCCGGCGCCGGTATCGTCATGCAACGCGGATTGGGTCATGCCGCCTGTGTATTGCCATGATGGCCGGGCTCGTCAACGGAGCCGAAGGGCGAACCGCCGCCACCTTTCATGCCCGGTGGGCGAAGATGTCCGGCTCCTCATAGCCCAGCAGGTCCAGCCGCGCCCGCGCCGGCAGGAAATCATAGCAGGCCTGGGCGAGCGCGCGCCGTCCCTCGCGGTGCAGCAGCGCCTCCAGCTTCGCCCACAGCGCGTGCAGGTGCAGCACGTCCGACGCGGCATAGGCCTGCTGCTCGGGCGTCAGCACGGCCGCGCCCCAGTCCGAGGTCTGCTGCTGCTTGCTCAGGTCCACGCCCAGCAATTCGCGGCACAGATGCGCCAGCCCGTGCCGGTCGGTGAAGGTGCGCACCAGCTTGGAGGCGATCTTGGTGCAGATCACCGGCGCCACGGTCACGCCCAGCGCGTGCTGCAGGATCGCCACGTCGAACCGTGCGAAATGCATCAGCTTGATGACCGTGCGGTCGGCCATCAGCCGTGCCAGGTTGGGGCTGGGCGTGCCAGGCAGGATCTGCACCAGGTGCGCGTTGCCGTCGCCCGCGGAAATCTGCACCAGGCACAGCCGGTCGCGATGCGGGTTCAGCCCCATGGCCTCGGTATCCACCGCGATCGTCCCGTGGAACGAGACATCGTCCGGCAGGTCGCCGCGATGCAACTGGATCGAAGGAGACGTGGTGGTCATAGAAGGCATCCATCCAGGGCGCAAAAAAACGACGACGCTAGAATCAACTTGGTGGCCTGCCGATCCGAGAAATTCTGACAAGAGTTTCGCGGGCAAGACCTGGGGCACAGGACCTTGGGGCAATCGCGCCATGCCGGACATATAATGGCGGTGCCGAGAATGTGCGAGGGGGACATCGCAAACGGGCGCGCCGCCGGCGATGCCGGCGTGCCGCGACCCATGAAGCGTGATGGTGCCCAGAAGAAGACTCGAACTTCCACGACCTTGCGGCCACAGGTACCTGAAACCTGCGCGTCTACCAATTCCGCCATCTGGGCTCAGAAGGCCCCCGTTTCCGGGGTGGTGAGGGGCGTTTACTCCGGAACGCCGGGTCGGTCAACAGGGTGTGTTTGCACATTTTTTTCCGGTGCGGCGTATCGTGGCGTCCGGCCGGAAACGACAAAAAAGGCGGCCGCCTGACGCGGTCGCCTGCACGGATCCTTTCGGATCGGATAAGAATGGTGCCCAGAAGAAGACTCGAACTTCCACGACCTTGCGGCCACAGGTACCTGAAACCTGCGCGTCTACCAATTCCGCCATCTGGGCTCAGAAGGCCCCCGTCTCCGGGGTGGTGAGGGGCCGTTTACTCCCTGGCCCCGGGCCGGTCAACATGGCTTTGCCGATTCATGTCGTTTTTGTTGCGCCGGCTTGTTGCGCAGGGCCTTGTCGCAGGGGGCGGGGGCGTTCAGGGGGCAACCGCCTGTAGGATCGGCCGTTTCCGGCCTGCACGGCAGGAGGGGCACATGGCGACGCGACGCGTGGCGACCGTCATCGGCGGATCGGGATTCCTGGGGCGCCATGTCGTCCAGCGCCTGGCGGAGGACGGGTACGTGGTGCGGGTGGTCGGCCGGCGCGCCGATCGCGCGGCG
>NZ_JABXXP010000579.1 GCF_013376155.1 Nguyenibacter vanlangensis | reverse complement strand
GAAAGCCTGGCCGCCGCCCGCGCCGCCGACCGTGCCTTCGACCGCTGGGCACGCACCAACACCCATCCCCACCGGCATCCCGGCTATATCTCCGCCGTCATCTCGCTCAAGCCCGACGGCGGCATCCCGGGCGACGCCACCGCGGCGCAGATGGACCGCATCGCCGACCTCGCCGACCGCTTCTCGTTCGGCGAAATCCGCATCACCCACATGCAGAACATCGTGCTGGGCCATGTCCGGCAGGACCAGCTCCACGCCTTGTGGCAGGAGCTGCGCGCCGTGGGTCTCGCCACCGCCAATATCGGGCTGATCGGCGACATCATCGCCTGCCCCGGACTCGATTATTGCTCGCTGGCCAATGCCCGCTCGATCCCGATCGCGCAGAAGCTCAGCGCCCGCTTCGCCAGCCCCGAACTGCAGGAAACCATCGGCGACCTGCAGATCAAGATCTCGGGCTGCATCAATGCCTGTGGCCACCACCATGCCGGCCATATCGGCATCCTGGGCGTGGACAAGAAAGGCGAGGAATTCTTCCAGCTCACCCTGGGCGGCTCGGCCGGCAACGATGCCGCCGTCGGCCAGATCCTGGGCCCGGCTCTGCCCGAGGACGCGACGGTCGACGCCATCGCCCGCCTGGTCGACGCCTATCTGGTCCACCGCAACACGGGCGAGCGTTTCCTGGACACCTACCGGCGGCTCGGCGCCGCGCTTTTCAAGGATGCCGTCTATGCCGTTGCTTGAAAACGGACAGGTCGTCGAAGACCCCTGGACCATGATCGGCCCCGACGACCCGCTGCCCCCCACGGGCGCGGTGCCCAAGAATGCAGTCATCGTGCCGCTCTCCCGGCTCGAGGAAGGGCTGGCCCGCCCCCCCGGCGGCAAGCTGGGCGTCGCCCTGGCCCCGGATGACGAAATCGCCGTCCTGCGCACCGCCCTGCCCCGGCTGGCGCTGGTCGCCGTCACCTTTCCCACCTTCCGCGACGGCCGCGCCTTCAGCCAGTGCCGCGCCTTGCGCGAACATCTGGACTTCCCGGGCGAAATCCGCGTCACCGGTCGCCCCTTGCCGGACCAGTACGAATTCCTGCTGCGCTGCGGCGCCTCCACCGTCCTGCTGCCCGAAGGCGACGATCCCGCGACCTGGGCCCGCGCCCATGCGCGCTTCACCACCGCCTACCAGCCGGCGGTGCGCGACGAACGGGCCGAAGGCTTCGGACTGCGCCGTCTCCTGGGCCGCCTCCCGGCCTGAGCCCTTCCGCCCGGCGGTCGCCCATGCTACCGCCGGGCCATGACACGTCTTCCCGCCCGCCGATGCTGAAGCGCCTCCTGTCCGGAAGGCCCGGTCGCGCCCCGGCCTTCCGCGTTCTGGCCATCGCCGCGCTGCGCGCCTATCTGGGCTTCGCCCTGCGCACCACGCGCTGGACGTTCGACATCCACCCCGACGCCGCCCCCCTGCTGACCGGCAGGGACGGACAAACCGCCCTGGTGGCCTTCTGGCATGAAACGCTGGTGCTTACCCCGGCCCTGTGGTGGTGGGCCCGGTCGCAGAACCCGTCCCTGCGCCTGCATGTGCTGATCAGCCGCAACCGCGACGGGCAGATGATCACCGACATCGTCGCCCCATGGGGGATCGCGGCCATCGCCGGCTCGACCGACCGCAAGGACAAGAGCAGGAACGGGGGCCGGAAGGAAAGCAAGGGCGGGGCCGCCGCCTTGCGTCGCCTGCTCGACTGCCTGCGCGCGGGCAGCCTGGTCGTGATCACCCCCGACGGCCCGCGCGGCC
>NZ_JABXXP010000578.1 GCF_013376155.1 Nguyenibacter vanlangensis | reverse complement strand
CGCTGCCGCGGGAGTTGCCGTTTCGGCGGCCCTTGGGGTGGTCCGTGCCCCCTGCCCTGCCGGAGGCCGGGATGCTGCGGGATGGCGGGGTGACGCTGGCGCTGGCGGGCGATGGGCGCACCCTGCTGGTGCAGGATGTGCATGCCGCCTGGTCGACCCTGTCGGTGCGTATGGTTGGGCGCGTGGTGGGGCGTTGCTGTCTGGAATGGGCCAGCCCGGAGTGGGCCTGTCTGGAACGGGGCCTGGAACGCGATGGGGCGGACGGGGACCTGACCCTGTCGGTGGCCGGGATCGGCCGGACGGTGCGCGCGCTGGGCCGGGATGGGCCGGTGGCGCCGGACCTGGCGCGGGCGATCGACGCGATCGACCGGTGGGCGGCGGGGATGCCGGGGGTATCCCGGGGCGATGCGCACGGAAGCGTGCGTCGGGACGAGAGCGATGACGGGGGCGAGAACCGGGGAGAGGACGGGCCGGCGCCGAGCGATCGGCCGGTGGACCTGACGCTGCGGCTACGTGGGCGGCAGGTCTTTATCGGGAGCGTGCCTGTCGGGTGGCCGTGAAATCCGTCGTGAAATCCATGGCGTCGGCATCGGCGTCGGAGGGAGCGAGGGCGTCGCGCAGGGACGCGACTTCCTGCCGGAGGCGCTGGAGTTCCTGCTCCATGGTTTCGGCGGCGGATGGCGCGGAGGACGGAGCGGGTTCGGGGGAGCGGGAGGCCGGGGGCTGGTCGGACGCCGGATGGTAGAAGGCGGCGAACATAGACATGGCGCGGTCCATCATCGCCAGGTTCTGCCGCCCGATCTTTTCCATCTCGGGCGGCAGGAAGGTTTCCATCGTCCGCTGCATCGTGGCGCGGACCTGCTTCTGGCCGGCGGCGAACTGTTCCATCATCTGGTCCAGATAGTCGGGCACCAGCCCCTGCATGCTGTCGCCGTAGAAGCGGATGAGCTGCCGGAGGAAAGTGGCGGGCAGCATGGCGCGGCCCTTGGTCTCTTCCTCCATGATGATCTGGGTCAGGACGGCGCGGGTGATGTCGTCGCCGGTGCGCGCGTCATGGACCACGAACTCCTTGCCAGCACGGACCATATCAGCCAGCGTGTCGAGGGTGATGTAGATCGAGCTTTCGGTGTCGTACAGGCGACGGTTCGCGTATTTCTTGATGACGATCGGGGCGACCGGGCTGCTGGCATCCGGCAATATGGCCTCCATCAACGAAGCTGGGCCGTCGGTCGGCACGGGGTGGGCGGAACGAAGCGATGGCACGTCCTGGCTGAACGCGAATCCGGCGAGGATGGATGCATCACGGCCGCCTGTATGCGGCCGGGAAAGCGGAAAGGATAGCATGAGACGCAGCAGGATGCACGATGCGCCGCGCGGCCGGATGGCGGTTTTCCGCGAGACGGGCACGGATGACCGGTAATCCGCCCGATCCGGCGGCGCTGATGCGGGACTGGATGGCGATCTGGCAGAGCGAGGGCGCCGCCTTGCGCATGGACCGGGAATGGGCCGAGACGATGCAGCGCGTGGCGCGGTTCTGGGCCGAACATGCTGCCCCAGCCCCAGCCCCGGCGTCGGCGTCGGCGTCCGCGGGCGCTGAGAAGGAAGCGGCCGGGGATGCGGCCGCTGGGGAAGGAGCGCGCGATCGTGACGCAGGATCCTGGACCGGGGGATGGCCGCCTTTTCCCGCCTTTGCCTCCGGGGCCGATGCTGCGCCGTGGGCCGCGCCCGCTGGCGCTGCACCTGCTGGCGGCGGCGAACTGGGGGCCATCCTGGGGGCCATCC
>NZ_JABXXP010000577.1 GCF_013376155.1 Nguyenibacter vanlangensis | reverse complement strand
CGCGGCGGTCAGCCCCTGCGCCCGCGGCAGCGCCCGCGCCACCTGCACCAGTTGCAGCAACGGGTCATGGGCCGGCGCCGCCACCCCCAGCATGTCGCGGCTCATGGCGATGCCCACCTGCACCCCCACCCCGGCCAGAAACCCGACCAGCACGGTGCGCGAGAAGAAATCCGCCAGGAACCCCAGCCGAAACAGCCGCGCCACCAGCAGGAACCCCGCGCACAGCAGGGTCAGCATCCCCACCAGCGCCACGTAATGCGGACTGCCCGGCGCGGCCATCGGCGCCAGCGCGCTCGAGAAGATCGCCGCCGTCGCCGAATCCGCCGCCACCACCAGGTGGCGCGACGATCCCAGCACGGCGAACGCGACCAGCGGCAGCAGAACGGTATACAGGCCCGTGACGGCCGGCATGACCGCGATGCGCGTATAGCCCAGCACCTGCGGAATGTTCATCGAGGCCAGGGTCAGCCCCGCCAGCGCATCCTTCGCCCAGGCGACCCGCATCTCTCCGGCGGCCCACATCCCCCCGGAGCCCCGCGCCGCCAGGCCCCGCATCAGGTGCGTCAATCGCGCCCCCAGCATCCCCATCGTCCCCGGGCCGCCGGTCAGGCGGCCCCGGACCAGGCGGGCAGGCGTCCAGCCGCGATCGCCTCCTTGAACAGGCTCCAGTCCCGGCGCGTCTGCTCGGCATACAGCACCGAGAACGCACCGATCGCCTCGGCGAAAGCCCGCCCCCGGCCCAGATAGGCCGACAGCATCACCACGTCGCCGGTGCGCGCGTGCGCCCGCGCCAGGGTACGGCCGCACAGCGGCGCGTAATCCGGCAGCGAATCCGCGACGAACTCGGCGCCCACCGCCGCCAGCCGCGTATCCTTCACCCGGCGGACATAGAATTGCCTCCCCGCCCCCGATAATGAATGGCTCAGGGAATGGCCCGACGAACGGACGATATCCTCCGCCTCGTCCTGCTCGGCACTGTGAGTCCAGCCCAGGAACGCATCGGCCGCCGCCTGCATGATGCGCTGGCCCGTCACCACCCGCTGCCCCTGGTTGCGGAAATTCGACGCCCCGGCGAACGGCGCCAGCACCGAATCCTGCGCCTCCTTGATCTGCAGCAGCAGCGTGTCGCCGTCCGCGGTGGCGAACAGGCCGATGGCGCAGAACGTCCCCACGCTGCCCACCCCGACGACCTTGAAGATCACATCCCGCAGCCGATAGCGCGACAGCAGGATCCCGCGCTCGGGCGGCTGGGTGGCGACATAGCGGGCAAAGGCCCCCCGCACCGCGTCGTCATTCTCCGGCAGGCGCATCACCAGCGGCGGCTTCTCGCGCAGCGAAGGCGCCCCCCGGTCGTCGGCCACCAGCCCGAAATGAAGCGTCGCGCTCTCCAGCCGCGCCTCCAGCAGCGCGCGCATCCGCCGCCGCGCCTTCCGGTCGGAAAAATCGTCGATCGCCGCCATCAGGTCGATCCGATTGGTCCAGATCTCCATCGGCGTCAGCGGCGCCAGACGCTCCATCTCCCCCGCATAGGCCCGCGCCGCCGCCTCGGCCAGGCCGCGCGCCTTGTCCTCCGACAGCCCCGCCTCCAGCCCCGCCAGCACCAGCGAGGCCCCCAACCGCTTGATATCCCATTCGAACGGCGCGGGCAGCGTCTCGTCGAAATCGTTGAGGTCGAAAACCGGCTGCCCCTCGGGCGAGGCATAGCTGCCGAAATTCGCCAGATGGCAATCCCCGCAGCTCTGCACGCGCGGCCCGGCCCAGGCGGTATGCGCCAGGTCCGCCGCCATCACCGCCGCCGCCCCGCG
>NZ_JABXXP010000576.1 GCF_013376155.1 Nguyenibacter vanlangensis | reverse complement strand
GCCCATGCCCCCGCCCATGCCGGGCATCGCGGGCATGGCGCTGCCGCCCGACATTCCGGGCATTGCGGGCATCTGGGCGCGGGCGGGCGGCAGGCCGGCCACGGACAGGATGGCGACGACCGGCAGAATGAAGATGTGGCGCGTCATGGACGTGATCCCTTTGCGATGGTCATGCGTGTCCGGTCCGAGGCGCCCGGGATGGGCGCGGCCCGTTCAGAGCGGGTTGCTGAAAGCCAACGTATAATAAAGCTGCCGGATCAGCGGCGTCAGCACGTACTGGATCAGCAGCAGCAGGACCAGCGGGCTGAAATCCATGTTGCCCACCACAGGCAGGATGCGCCGCAACGGCCGCAGCGCCGGTTCCGTCAGGCGGTTGAGGAAATTGCCGATGGCCCAGACCGTGTGGTTGCGGGTGTCCAGCACGCCGAACGCGTAGAGGAAGCTGAATACGCAGGAAATAACGAGCACCCAGGTATAGAGCCGGACGGCTTCGAGCAGCAATGTGAAGACAAGCTGGAGCAACGTGTATGATCTCCAAGAGGCAGGGCGGAAATCCTATCGGAGGCGGGGAAGCGGCACAACACCGCGCCCCGCACAGCGCCGCGTGAGCCGCGGCAGGACCATTCGACAAGGCCTCTCGATGGGCGCTTGACAAACCCGGAACGGCCGGTATTTATGCCAGCCCATCAGGCAGTGGGGCTGTAGCTCAGTTGGGAGAGCGCCTCGTTCGCAATGAGGAGGTCAGGGGTTCGATTCCCCTCAGCTCCACCACTGGTCTGGTATTTTCCCGAAAAATCAAATTCTGATGGCGATGTCATCCGTCGCGGCCTGTTGGCGGTCCATCCTGTCGCCGTTGGCATGTCGCCGCTTGTTCCCGCCTGTACGCCGGTGCGATTTGTCGGTATCGCGATCTGTTTTAAACATATGGACGGGATGATCGGCCGGGGGCGCATGATGGAGCGGGATGTGGGTGCGGCTCGAGACGATGCGGGTTGGGCGGCGGGTCGACGCGCACGATGAATGAGCGGATTGCGCGGATTCTGGTGGTCTATAACCCCATGGCGGGGCGGCGGCGCATAACGCGTCTGCGTCGTTTCGTGCAGGGGCTGCGGGCCGGGGGGGCCGTGGTGACGGTGGCGGCCACGGACCATGCCGGGCACGGTCGCATCCTGTCGCGCGATGCCGGGCCGGACGGGGCGTTCACCCATGTCGTGGCGGCCGGGGGCGACGGCACGATTTCCGAGGTCGCCGACGGGCTGCTGGAGGCCATGCGTCCTTCCTTTCCGTCCGCATCCGCTTCGATGCCGGGGCCCGTCATGGGCGTGCTGCCGCTGGGCACCGCGAATGTGCTGGCGCACGAGCTGGGCGTGGCCTTCGCCCCCGGCGACAATGCGCGGGCGCTGCTGTCGGGCCGGTGGCGGACGATCTGGCCCGGCCGGATCGAGGCGGGCGGGCAGGCGCGCATTTTCGTGCAGATGGTCAGTGCGGGATTCGACGCGCAGGTCGTGACTCATCTGTCGCTGCGCGCCAAGCGCGTGCTGGGCCGCGGCGCCTATGCCGTGCAGGCGATCCGCGAGGCTGGGCGCTATGATTTTCCGCCGCTGCAGGTCGTACTGGATGGGCAGGCCCATACGGCCTTCGGCATCGTCTGTTCCAAAGGACGGTTCTATGGCGGGCGCCATGTCCTGGCGCCCGAGGCAACGCCGCTGGAGCGCGGGTTTTCGGTCACGCTGCTGGACGAGCCGGGAGCCGGCCCGATCGCCAGGGTGGCGCTGGGACTGCTGTGCGACCGCCCCGACCGGGTGCGCGGT
>NZ_JABXXP010000575.1 GCF_013376155.1 Nguyenibacter vanlangensis | reverse complement strand
GGCGACGGCGGTGACGACGATCGGCCGGCCGGCGCGGTCGGCCACGATCGATTCGTTGGCGCGCAGCAGCTTGACCAGGCCGGCGCCGACGGTGCCCAGCCCCGCGACGCCGATCCTGAGCGGCGTGATGTCCCCTCCCGCCTGTCCGCCTTTGCCGTCCGCGCTCATGGTCTTCTGGTTCACCTGTCGTCCTGTCTTTGTCGAGGGGCGCGGCGGGGCCGCGCCCGAAAATGTGATCCGGCGCCGCCTGGCGGCGCGCGGATTGGGCCTAATGCGCCGGCGTGGGAGCCGGCTGGCGCGCCTCGGGGCGGGGGGGCGGGACGTTTACTCCGTGGCGGGTCATGAACTGGCGGATCGCCCGCGTGGCCTGGCGCAGGCGCTGGGTGTTCTCCACCAGGCCGATGCGCACGAAATCATCGCCATATTCGCCGAAGCCCAGGCCGGGGGCGACGGCGACGCCGGCTTCGCGGAGCAGCAGCTTGGAGAAATCGACGCTGCCCATCGCGCGGAATTGCGGGGGGAGAGGGGCCCAGGCGAACATCGAGCCCTCGGGCGAGGGGACGTCCCAGCCCGCGGCGTGCAGGCCGCGGATCAGCACGTCGCGCCGTTCGCGATAGAGGGTGCGGATGTCGTCGACGCAATCCTGCGGGCCGCTGAGGGCGGCGACGGCCGCGACCTGGATGGGGGTGAAGGCGCCGTAGTCGAGATAGGATTTGATGCGGGTCAGCGCGGTGATCAGGCGGGGATTGCCGGCCGCGAAGCCCATGCGCCAGCCGGCCATGGAATAGGTCTTGGACAGCGAGGTGAATTCGACGGCGATGTCCTTGGCCCCCGGGACCTGGAGAATCGAGGGCGGCACCCGGTCGCCGAAATAGATTTCGGCGTAGGCGAGGTCGGACATGATCCAGATCTCGTGCCGGCGGGCGAAGGCCACCAGCTCGCGGTAGAAATCGAGATCGGCGACGTAGGCGGTGGGATTGGAGGGGAAATTGACGATCAGCGCGGTGGGCTTGGGCACCGAATGGCGCACGGCGCGGTCGAGGGCGCGCAGCATGTCCTCGTCCGGCGTGGCGGGGACGGAGCGCACCGAGGCGCCGGCGATGATGAAGCCGAACTGGTGGATCGGGTAGGAGGGGTTGGGCACCAGGATGGTGTCGCCCGGGCTGGTGATGGCGGCGGCGAGGTTGGCCAGGCCCTCCTTGGAGCCCAGGGTGGCGATCACCTCGGTCTCGGGGTCCAGTTGCACGTCGAAGCGGCGGGCGTAATAGCCGGCGAGCGCGCGGCGCAGGCCGGGGATGCCGCGGCTGACGGAATAGCGGTGGCTGCGCGGGTCGGCGACGGTTTCGACCAGCTTCTGCACGATATGGGGCGGGGTGGGGGTGTCGGGATTGCCCATGCCCAGATCGATGATGTCCTCGCCCCGGGCTCGCGCCGCGGCCTTGGCCTTGTTGACCTCGGCGAAGACATAGGGCGGCAGGCGGCGGATGCGGTGGAATTCTTCGGTCATGGGTGGCTCGTGAATATCCGTCCGGGCGCGTGGTTCGCTCCCGGATCTGAGGTCTGAAACGCCGTCTCGCGCCGCCTGCTCGGGCGGCGCGGGCGCGACTGGCGGGGACGTGCCCCGGCCATGCGCAGATATAACGACGCCGCCGCCCGGCAGGCAACCGCGCCGAGGCGCGGCCGCAGATCGTTTATTGCGGAATGGATCGGCCGGGTTGAGGATTATTGCGTGAAACTGATGCGGGCGCCGTCGCCGAACGGATGGCCGCGCAGGCGGATCGTGCCGGCGGGCACGCCGTCGGCGACCAGCCT
>NZ_JABXXP010000574.1 GCF_013376155.1 Nguyenibacter vanlangensis | reverse complement strand
CGCTTCTACGGCTTGGCGGTCGACCCGGCGAGCGAGGTGGTCGTCACCTCCGGCGCGACCGAGGCCCTGACCGCCTCGCTGATGGCGCTGGTCGATCCGGGCGACGAGGTCATCCTCCTCGAACCGCTCTACGACACCTATGCCCCGGTCATCCGCGCGCTGGGCGCCATCCCCCGCCCGGTGCGCCTGACGCCGCCGGACTGGTCGCTGCCGCGCGCCGAACTGGCCGCCGCCTTCGGGCCGAAGACCAAGGCGCTGATGCTCAACTCGCCGATGAATCCGACCGGCAAGGTCTTCGACCGGGACGAACTCGGCTTCATCGCCGGCCTGCTGGCCCGCCACGACGTCTACGCGATCTGCGACGAGGTGTACGAACATCTCACCTTCGGCACGGCGCGCCACATCCCGCTGATGACCCTGCCGGGCATGCGCCCGCGCTGCGTGCGCATCGGCAGTGCGGGCAAGAGCTTCTCGCTGACCGGATGGAAGGTCGGCTACGTCACCGCGCCCGCGCCGATCGCCGCCTGCGTGGCCAAGGCCCACCAGTTGCTCACCTTCACCACGGCGCCCAACCTGCAGCGCGCGGTCGCGATGGGGCTGGACAAGGACGATGCCTATTTCGCCACGCTCGCGGCCGACATGCAGGCCCAACGCGACCTGCTGTCCCGCGGGCTGCGCGCGGCGGGCTTCACCGTGCTGCCCTGCGACGGCTCCTATTTCGTCGTGGCCGATATCCGCTCGGCCGGCTTTGCGGGCAGCGATGCCGCGTTCTGCCGCGCGCTGACCGAACGTTGCCGCGTCGCCGCCATCCCGGTCTCGGCCTTCTATGACAGCGCGGACCCGCCGGACCATCTGGTGCGGTTCGCATTCTGCAAACAAAAGCCGGTCCTGACCGAAGCCGTCGCGCGCATCCATGCCGGCCTGCCCGGCCTGCTGCAGGCCGGTGCCTGACGGCACGGCATCGTCCCGCCTCCGGCGCGGCCGATCGTTGACGGGCTTGCCGAAATCCGCGTATCCGTCAGCCTGGTCCGCATCCGGTGGATCGGGTCTCGCCGCCGATGTCCCGCAAATTGCCGATGTCTCGCAAATGAATGTCCTTATACAGGCTGATACCTGCGCCGTGACGTGGATAGGGTCGTGAAAAACCGAATGAAAGCTCCTTTCGCCGCGGCTTTCGGCGCCGCCGCCGCCCTTCTGTCCCCGTCGGGCGCCGATGCGCGCCTGTCCGTGGACGCGGGCCCCGTCCCGGCCGGTTTCGTGCCCCACACCCTGGCCCAGGCTCTGGCTGCGGCCTACCTGACCAATCCCACCCTGCAGCAGGAACGCGCGACCCTGCGCGCCCAGGACGAGGACGTGCCCAAGGCCCTCGCGGGCTGGCGGCCCCAGATCTCCGGACAGGTCGGCGCGACCTATTTCAGCGGGCAGAGCAATTATCGCGGAAATGACGCGTTTCTCGGCTATTCCCGCACCTATTCGACGCCGGGCTACACGGCCGGCGCCAGCATCCAGCAGCCGATCTACCAGGGCGGCAAGACCACGGCCTCGACCCATCAGGCGGTCAACAAGGTCATGGCCGAACGGGCCAACCTGATCTCGGTCGAGCAGAAAGTCTTCCAGGACGTGGTCGGCGCCTATGTCGGCGTGGTCCAGGACACGGCGCTGCTCAAGATCAACCAGGGCAACGAACAGGTGCTGGCCGACCAGTTGCGGGCGACCGAAACGCGCTTCCGCGACGGCGAAATCACCCGGACCGACGTGGCCCAGGCCCAGGCGGCGCTGGCCGCGGCCACCTCCCAGCGCCAGCAGGCCCAG
>NZ_JABXXP010000573.1 GCF_013376155.1 Nguyenibacter vanlangensis | reverse complement strand
GTCCGGCCTGCGCATCCACCAGTACCTGCGCCCCGTCCAGGCAGGACGCCGCGAAGGCCGCGTGCTCGGCCGCCAGCGTGTCGTGGTCGTCCCAGATCACGGCCTCACGCCTGAAGCCGCCCGTTCCGGGCAGGGGCAGGCCCGTCTCGCGCCCGATCATCGTCAATTCGCGTTTCACGAAATCGGCGGACAGATAGCCTTCCTCGGAAAAAAGCCGCATCCGCCGTTCGGTCTTCAGCGAGATCCGGCTGGCGGTGATGGTGGCGACACATCCGTTGGCGAAGCGCACGCGTGCATTGGCGATATCCTCGTGCTGGGAGCTGACGGCCGCCCCCAGCGCGTCGACATCCTCGATTTCGCTGTCGACGATCGCCAGCACCAGGTCCAGGTCGTGGATCATCAGGTCCAGGATGACCGAGACATCCGTGCCGCGCGGCTTGAAGGGCGCGATGCGCGTGGCCTCGATATAGAGCGGGCGGCTGATCCGTTCGGTGATCGCGCGGTGCTCGGCCGAATAGCGCAGCAGGTGCCCCACCTGCAGCACCAGCCCGGTTTCCGTCGCCAGCGCCGCCAGCCGGTCGGCCTGGTCGAGGGTCGAGGCGATGGGTTTTTCCACCAGCACATGCCGTCCGGCGCGCAGCGCGCGATCGGCCAGGATGAAATGATGTTCGGCCGGAGCGGCGATCACCACGGCCTCGGACCGGTCCAGAAGGGTATCCAGATCCAGGGCCGGCGCACCGCCGGCCTCGGCCCCGACCGACGCCGCGCGGGCCATGTCCGGATCATGGATGCCGACCAGCGTCTCACGCGGCGACGCCGCGACCTTCAGCGCATGGAACCGCCCGAAATGGCCGGCGCCGATCACGCCGACGCGCAATTGCCGCCCCTTTGCACCCCGCGCGGTTCCGCCGCCGAAAAGCCCCGCCATCATTCCTGCTCCATCGTCGCGATGACGAACGGTTAGAGCACAAGCGCGCGATGGGCCAGAGGGCGGCCGGCGGCCTGGTGGCAGGCCGTCGGAATGGAAAGAGATGTTCATGATATGTTCTTGACTCTCCCGACCGCCCGGGCGACGATGAGCTGTCCTGTTCCAGTTCCATCGGCAAGGGAGTGCCGCATGTCCGACCACGCCCCCATCCGGATCGGCCGGGGCCAGAAGACCCGGGCGGCCCCACGCGCGCTGGATGCGCGTTCGACCGGCCTGGCCGGTATCCGGCACGGGCGCGGCGCCACGATATCGCCGCCCGACCGCCATGCCGTACAGCATGGCACGCCTGTCGACGACGGCTGGGGCAGTCTGGCGGAGGAGGATCCGGTGGGGGAAAGCAAGGGGCCGCGCACCGAGCTGTCCTTCGAGACACCGCGCAGCATCATTACCCGCAACACCAGCCCGGATCTGGGCTTCGACCGGTCGATCAACGCCTATCGGGGGTGCGAGCATGGCTGCATCTATTGCTATGCCCGCCCCACCCATGCATGGCTGGGCCTGTCGCCGGGGCTGGATTTCGAAACCCGGCTGACCTGCAAGCCCGAGGCCGCACGCCTGCTGGAACGCGAACTGCGCCGCCCGGCCTATCAGGTCCGGCCGATCGCGCTGGGCACCAATACCGACCCGTACCAGCCGGTCGAACGCGACCAGGCCATCACGCGGTCGATCCTGGCCGTGCTCGAACGGTTTTCCCATCCGGTGACGATCGTCACCAAGTCGGCGGGCATCCTGCGCGATATCGACATCCTGCGCGCGCTGGCCGAACGCGACCTGGTGCAGGTCAGCCTGTCGGTCACGACGCTGGACCCGGAACTGGCGCGGCGGATGGAGCCGC
>NZ_JABXXP010000572.1 GCF_013376155.1 Nguyenibacter vanlangensis | reverse complement strand
CGGCCGGCGGCGGCAAGGTCGCCATCTCTCTGCCGCCCGAGGCCGAGGCCCCCTTCGCGGCCCTGCGCGCCTGGCGGTTGGGCGAAGCCCGGGAACAGGAAATTCCGCCCTATGTGATCTTCCACGATGCCGTGCTGCACGACATTGCCGTCGAACGGCCGGCGACGCTGGACGCGCTGGGCCGGATCAAGGGCGTGGGCGCATCGAAACTGGACCGCTACGGCGCCGCCGTGCTGCAGGTGCTGGCCGGGTCCGGAGGGTAGGGCACGATGAGCCGCATCCCGACCGACGAACGGCATCGCGAGATCCTGTCGCTGGTCCGGCTGCGCGGCTATGTCTCGAACGAGGAACTGGCCCAACGGCTGCAGGTCGCGGTCCAGACGATCCGCCGCGACGTCAACCACCTGGCCGGCGCGGGGCTGGTGACGCGCCACCACGGCGGTGCGGGCCTGGTCTCGTCCATCGAGAATATCGCCTATACCGAACGCCAGATCCTCAACCGGCGCGAGAAGGAGGCGATCGGCCAACTGGCGGCGCGGGACATTCCCGACAATTCCTCGCTCTTCATCAATATCGGCACGACGACCGAGGCGTTCGCCCGCGCGCTGCTGCGGCACCGGGCGCTGCGCGTCATCACCAACAATCTGCACGTGGCGGCGATCCTGTCGCCGCAGGCCGATTTCCGCGTGGTGATCGCGGGCGGCTCCGTCCGCGCGCATGACGGCGGCATCACCGGCCCCACCGCCACCGCGATGATCGACCAGTATCGCGCCGATTACGGCGTGATCGGCATCAGCGGCATCGAGGAAGACGGCACGTTGCTGGATTTCGACCTGGACGAGATCGACCTGGCGCAGGCCATCATGCGCAACGCGCGCAGGATCTTCCTGTTGGCCGATCATACGAAGTTCGCTCGCCGTCCGATGGGGCGGGTCGGAAACCTGTCGCATATCCACGCCCTGTTCACCGATCGCGCGCCGCCGCCCGCCATCCGCGCCCTGCTGGACGCGCATCAGGTCGCCCTGCACATCGCCGAGCCCTGAAAACGAACCAAAATATTCTAAAACGAACAATTTTGGTGTCGTCCTGCGCGAAATGTCACGAAAATGTGCCGGAAACTTGCGAGGATTCCTGTTGAATGCATGGGTTATGTTCGTTTACGAACATTCTCGAGGAGAATGCAATGGGATCCGACACTGGAACCATAATCGCCGCCGACACGGTGTCCGCAGACACGGCGCTCTATGATCTGCTGATCGTGGGCGGCGGCATCAACGGCGCGGGCATCGCGCGCGATGCGGCTGGGCGCGGGGCCTCGGTGCTGCTGGTGGAGCAGCATGACCTGGCCAACCACACGTCATCGGCCAGCACCAAGCTGATCCACGGCGGCCTGCGCTACCTGGAATATTACGAATTCCGCCTGGTGCGCGAAGCGTTGATGGAGCGCGAGCGGCTGCTGCGCATCGCCCCGCACATCATCTGGCCGCTGTCGTTCGTCCTGCCGCATTCGCGCCTGGTGCGGCCGGCCTGGATGCTGCGGCTGGGCCTTTTCCTGTACGATCATCTGGGCGGGCATCTGGGCGGGCGCATGACCCTGCCGCGCTCGCGCGCCGTGCGGCTGCACGACGATCCGGCGGGCCTGCCGCTGCGCGACGAATACCGGCGCGGCTTCATCTATTCCGACGGATGGGTGCAGGACAGCCGACTGGTGGTGCTGAATGCGATGGATGCGCGCGCCCGTGGCGCGGAGATCCGCACACGCACCACGCTGGTCAGGGCCCGCCGCGCCGGCACGGTGTGGGAGGCCGAACTGGCCGACGCGCGGGGCG
>NZ_JABXXP010000571.1 GCF_013376155.1 Nguyenibacter vanlangensis | reverse complement strand
GTCATGGGCCGGACGCGGACGGTGTCGAGCAGTCCGTTGCGGGCCAGATGGTGCATGACGAAGGCGCCGAATCCGCCCTCGGCGCCGTCCTCGACGGTCAGCAGCACGGCATGGTTGCGGGCGAGGTTGTCGATCAGCGCGGTGTCCAGCGGCTTGGCGAAGCGCGCGTCGGCGATGGTGGGCGGCAGGCCCCCGGCGGTCAGCAGGTCGGCGGCCTTCAGCACGTCGGCCAGGCGGGTGCCTAGCGACAGGATGGCGATGCCGCCCTTTTCGCGCCCGGACTGGCGGCCCATCTCGCGGATGATCCGTCCGCGGCCGATTTCCAGCACGCTGCCCTGTTCGGGCAGGGCCAGGCCCAGCCCGTTGCCGCGCGGATAGCGCAGCGCGATCGGCCCGTCATCGAAGGCGCATGCGGTGGCCGTCATGTGCAGCAGCTCCAGCTCGTCGCTGGGGGCCATGATGGTCATGCCCGGCAGGCAGCCCAGATAGTTCAGGTCGAACGACCCGGCGTGGGTGGCACCGTCGGCGCCGACCAGGCCGGCGCGGTCGATGGCGAAGCGCACCGGCAAGTTCTGCAGCACCACGTCGTGCATCACCTGGTCGTAGGCGCGCTGCAGGAAGGTGGAATAGATCGCGCAGAACGGGCGCAGCCCCTCGGTCGCCATGCCGGCGGCGAAGGTCACGGCATGCTGCTCGGCGATGCCGACATCGAAGAACCGCTCGGGACAGGCGCGGGCGAAGGCGTCCAGCCCGGTGCCCGACGGCATGGCGGCGGTGATGGCCACGATCCGTTCGTCCTGCCGGGCGCAGCGCACCAGTTCGCGGCTGAACACCGCGGTATAGCTGGGCGGTCCCGGCGGGGCCTTGCTCTGCTCGCCGGTGACGACGTTGAACTTCGCCACGGCGTGATATTTGTCGCCCGCCGCCTCGGCCGGGCGATAGCCGCGGCCCTTCTCGGTGACGACATGCAGCAGGATGGGGCCCTTGTCGTCGGCGTCGCGCAGGTTGCGCAGGATGGGCACGAGCTGGCTCATGTCGTGGCCGTCGACCGGACCGACATAATAGAAGCCCAGCTCCTCGAACAGCGTGCCGCCGGTGATCATGCCGCGGGCATATTCCTCGGCCTTCTTGGCGGTGCGTTCCAGCCGGTCGGGCAGGCGGCGCACCATCTTGCCGGCCAGGTCGCGCAGGCCGAGGAACTGGCGCGAGGACATCAGCCGCGACAGATAGGCGGACATGGCGCCGACCGGCGGGGCGATCGACATCTCGTTGTCGTTCAGCACCACGATCAGGCGCGAGGCGCCGGGCCCGGCGGCCGCGGCATTGTTCATCGCCTCATAGGCCATGCCGGCCGAGATCGAGCCGTCGCCGATCACGGCGACGACATTGCGCTCGCGATAGGCGGGATCGTGGGCGGCGCGCAGATGGTGCGCCACGGCCATGCCCAGTCCGGCGGAGATCGAGGTCGAGGAATGGGCGGCGCCGAACGGGTCGTATTCGCTCTCGGAGCGGCGGGTGAAGCCCGACAGGCCGCCCGGCTGGCGCAGGGTGCGGATGGCCGCGCGCCGCCCGGTCAGGATCTTGTGGGGATAGGCCTGGTGGCCGACATCCCAGACGATCCGGTCGGCAGGCGTGTCGAACACCGCATGCAGCGCCACCGTCAGCTCGACCACGCCCAGCGACGCACCCAGATGCCCGCCCGTCGTCGATACCGCGTCCACCGTCTCGGCCCGCAATTCCTCCGCCAACTGCCTCAATTGCTCGATCGACAGGTTGCGCAGGTCCGCCGGATACGAAACCCGGTCCAAAAGCGGAAAGCGCCCGCGCGTCGG
>NZ_JABXXP010000570.1 GCF_013376155.1 Nguyenibacter vanlangensis | reverse complement strand
CCGCATCCGCCCGCGGCTGGCCGGTGCCGGCGAACAGCAGGGCGACGCGGCGGGTTTCGGCCGTCCGCTGCGGGACCAGCAGCGACAGGGCGACATAGGTGGCGGCATTGACCGCAAGGCCGATCACGCCGGAACTCAGTCCCCAGAACCAGCCGGTGGCCGCATGGAGCACCGTTTCCAGCAGGATGGCGGTCAAAAAGCCCGCGATCATTCCGGCGATGCCGGCCGCGGCGGTACCGCGCCGCCAGAACAGGCCGCCATATTGCGCCACCGCGACCTGGATGATGCCCTGATAGGACAGCAGCGCCAGCACCGACAGGTGCGCGATGGGCAGGCAGGCGATGCCCGCCGCCAGCGCGGTGGCGACGACCATGGTCCCCTTGGCCGTCAGGATCGACGTCCGGTAGGGCAAGACGCGGCCCGCGCCGACGATGTCGTTGGCCACCTGGGTGCCCATCGCCTGGATGATCGCATCCACCCCGCCCATCGTCGCCGCCAGCATCACCGTGCCGGCCAGGCCCAGCCCGACCGGCCCGGCCGCAAGGCCGGCAACCGTGAACCAGGCCATGTCCGGATCGGCATGCAGCGCCGGCAACCCGGCCGCCATCAGCCCCAGCACCACGAGCGCCATCGAGAACAGCAGCGACAGCGGCGCGCTGAACACGCCCGCGCGCAGCATGCTGCGCACGCTGTCGGCGGTGTAGAGCCGCACGAAGATCGGCGGCCAGCACCAGCCGCCGATCGAGCCGGTCAGGATCATCGAAAACAGCGTCAGTGGACCGCCGACCGCCCCCGTACCCATGCTCGTGCTCGTGCCCGGCACGCCGAGCAGCCGGGCGGGCAGGTGGCCGGGAGAGACCCCCTGCCCGGCCAGCCAGGCGATCAGCCCCAGGATCAGCGCGGTGCCGCCGACATAGGCGACCAGCCCCTGATACATGTCGGAAATGACCAGCCCGCGCATGCCCATGCGGATGGTCCAGACCTGCCGCACCAGGATCAGCGCCACGCCGCAGGCCACGGACCGGCCGGGCGTCAGCGCGCCCAGGGACAGGGCGGCGAACATCGCCCCCAGGCTTTTGAAGCCCAGCACCAGCCAGGGCAGGATCGAGATGACGCTGATGACCGACGACGTCACCGCCAGCGCCGTGGAATCGTAGCGCAGCCGCAGCAGGTCGGCCTGGGTCTTCAGGTCGTTCGCCGCCCCCCACAGCCAGACCCGCCGCGCCATCACATACATCAGCATCACGGTCAGCAGGCTGTAGATCGGCATGTAGAAGGCCACCACCCCGCTGCCCAGCGCCATGCCGGTCAGCGACAGCAGCAGGCCGCCGGGCCACCAACTGTTCAGAAAGGACATGGATTGCAGCCACGCACCGTAGGACCGGCCGCCCACCGCGTAGTCCGAGAACGACCGGTCCCTGCGGAAGCTGGCCTGCAGCAGCACCACCAGCCCGGCGCAGAACAGCCCGACGATTCCGAACGCGATTCCCATCCGCCTTTCTCCCTGTCTTGCGCGGTCTGTCTTGCGCGGTCCCCTGTCAGGCCGCCAGGCGTTCGACGATCCGCGAGGGTGTGCTGCGTCCCGCGACCAGCAGCCCCTCGAGGGTTTGGCAGACGCGCATGACCGTCACGTCGTCCTGCCAGCGGCCGGCGACCTGCAGGCCGATCGGCAGGCCCGTGGCCGAGAAGCCGGCGGGGATCGAGGCCGCCGGCTGGCCGGTCATGTTATAGAGGAAGGCGAACCCGCCCCATTCCAGCCAGTCGGGCCACGAGGCGTCGGGCACGGTCCGGCCGGCCGCGAAGGGCAGCACCGACACGCTGGGCGACAGCACCACGTC
>NZ_JABXXP010000569.1 GCF_013376155.1 Nguyenibacter vanlangensis | reverse complement strand
GGTCACGGTCGAAGGCGTGCCGGCGGAGGACGCCGCGATCGCGGCGCACGGACCCGATCCGTTCGCCGAGCCATCGCCGAGCCGGTAGGACACCGGTGCGGCGGGTCAGAGATCAGCGATGCTGTCATCCGCCCGGCGCCACCAGCATTGCGCGGGCGGGCGCGGCGCGGGCAGGACCTCCAGCGGGTCGCCCGTATACTGGACGGTGTTGGTCGGGGTTTCCTGCAAGGTGATCTCGGCACAGACCAGATGGCCGCCATCGTCCGCCAGCAAAGCGTTCAGCTTGGCCATCATCAGGCAGGCCATCAGTTCCGTCGTCGGGTCGCCCGGGGTGACCACGATGCGCCTGGCCCGCTCGGGTTCATGCGTGCCGAACCAGGCCAGCAGCGGGTCGTCTTCGGCCAGTTGCAGGGCATGGTCCAGCCGTTCGTCGACGAAACGATGCCAGCGTCCCTTGGCGCGCTGGAAGGACACGACCATGTTGCCGGCCCCGTCCAGCGCGCGCGGCGCGGTGGGGCGCAGGCGCACGGTGACGAATTCGTTGTGGCCGTGGGGCAGGGCGCAGCTTTCGCTGGCGCCGTGGATCAGCCGGTGCCCCATCGAGAACCGGCGGGTGAAGACCAGGTCAAGCATTGGCGGGTCCGGTCTCCGAGCCCGTCGCGGGGTGTATCGCGGGCTGCGCGACATAGCGTTCCCACCCCGCGCGGCGCAGCATGCAGGCCGGGCAGGTGCCGCAGCCATGGCCCCAGGGATGCATCACGTCGCGTACGCCCAGATAGCAGCTATGGCTTTCGCGGTTGATCAGATCGACCAGTGCCGGGCCGCCCAGCGATTCGGCCAGGCGCCAGGTGTCGGCCTTGTCGATCCACATCAAGGGTGTGTGCAGGACGTAGCGGCTGTCCATGCCCAGGTTCAGCGCCACCTGCAGCGCCTTGATCGTGTCGTCGCGGCAGTCCGGATAGCCCGAATAGTCGGTTTCGCACATGCCGCCGACAATGTGCCGCGCACCGCGCCGCGCGGCCAGGGCGGCGGCGAAGGTCAGGAAGATCAGGTTGCGGCCGGGGACGAAGGTGCTGGGCAGGCCGTTCTCGCCCATCGTGATCGCGGCGTCCCGGGTCAGCGCGGTTTCCGAGACCGCCCCAAGCGCGTCCAGCGCCAGGGTGTGGTCCTGGCCCAGCCGGGTCGCCCAGTCGGGATTCAGGCCGGCCATGCCGGTGCGCAGCGCGGCGCGGCAGGCCAGTTCCACGGCATGGCGCTGGCCGTAGTCGAAGCCGAGCGTTTCGACTCGGCCGAAGCGCGATAGCGCCCAGGCCAGGCAGGTCGCGGAATCCTGGCCGCCGGAAAACAGCACGATCGCGGTTTCCCGCGTCGGGTCGGCGGGGGTCTGGAACGCGGTCATGTCAGGGAATTCCGATCAGCTTGTGGGTCTGCAGCGACAGGCGCCAGCGCGGATGCGCCTGGCAATAGGCGACGGCGGCCCGGATATTCCCGCCCTGGGCGGGGCCGTCCATCGGCTGCAGCCAGAATTGCTGGAAATCCAGCCCGGCCACGGAGTCGGGCGGCAGGGCGGGCTGCGGATAGACCAGTTTCAGCTCGTGCCCCGATCGCTGGACCAGGTCGGCCCCGGCCTTGGGGCTGACGCAGATCCAGTCCACTCCAGGCGGGACCGGCAGGGTGCCGTTGGTCTCGATCGCGATCGAAAAGCCGCGCGCATGGACCGCGTCGATCAGGGCGCGATCCAGTTGCAGAAGCGGCTCGCCGCCCGTGAAGACGACGAAAGCCTGCGTGCGATCGACGGCGGGCCAGGTGGCGGCGATGGCGTCGGCCAGCGCCGCGGC
>NZ_JABXXP010000568.1 GCF_013376155.1 Nguyenibacter vanlangensis | reverse complement strand
ACCGCCGATGCTCGGCCTGTCGCCCGCCCGGGACCGCGCCATCCGCCGCCATCTCTCGGCCGCCGACCCCGATCTCGCCGCCCTCATCGCCCGCACCGGCCCCTGCCGCCTGCGCGTCCATGCCGTCCAGGAACCCTATGCCGCCCTGCTCGAGGCCATCGCCCACCAGCAACTGCACGGCAAGGCGGCACAGGCCATCCTGGGGCGGCTGGTGGCGCTCGCGGGTGGCACGCTGCCCGATCCGGCAGCCCTGCTGTCCTTTCCCGTCGAAGCCCTGCGCGGCTGCGGCCTGTCCGGCAGCAAGATCGCGGCGATGCAGGGCGTGGCCCGCGCCAGCCTCGACGGCACCGTCCCGTCGCGGGCGCAGGCCGTCGCCCTCTCCGACGACGAACTGGTCGCAAGACTGGTCGGCCTGCGCGGGATCGGGCGCTGGACGGTGGAAATGCTGCTGATCTTCGCGCTCGGCCGGCCCGACGTCATGCCGGTCGACGATTTCGGCGTGCGCGAGGGCTGGCGCGTGCTGAAACATCTCGACGCCCAGCCCAAACCCAGGGCGCTCGCCGACATCGCCCGCGCCTGGAGCCCCCATCGCTCGGCCGCCGCCTGGTATCTCTGGCGCGCGGCGGAAGAGGGCCGGCGGCCGGTCCAGGCCAACATCCTGACCGGCTGACGGCCCGGGTCCCGCCGCGCCCTTAATGCCGCGCCCTCAATATTGCTCGACGAAATCTTCCAGCAGGGCGGCGAAGCGCGCCGGGTTCTCCACATGCAGCCAATGCCCGGCCTTCTCGATCAGCTCCAGCCGGTAACGGGGAAACAGCCGCCGCATCACCCCGTAATGTTCCGGCCGGATATAGGGCGAATTGCCCCCCGCCAGAAACAGGGTCGGACCGGGATAGGAATAGCCCTCGGGGATATAGGGCCAGCTTTCGATATTGGTCATCGACGACACGATGTCGCGCAACCCGATGGTCCAGCCCGGATTGTCGCCCAGCCGCAGATTCTGCAGCATCAGCGCCCGCACGTCGGTATTGGAAATGTCGCGCGCCAGCAGCGTGTCGGCTTCCGCCCGGTTCAGATGGGGCGGGAATTTCACCCGCAACATCTGCTCGCCCAGCGAAAACTGGCCATGGCCGGTCCTGGCGGGCGGAATATCGGCCACCAGCAGGCTGTGCACCATGCCCGGCCGGGTCAGGGCCAGGGTCATCGCCACCTTGCCGCCCATCGAATGGCCGACCAGGGTCGCCGGCAGCGCCGCATGATGGGCCAGCGTCTCCAGCAGGTCCGCCGCCATGCTGTTGTAATCCATCGGCCCGTGCGGACTGTCGCCATGGTTGCGCAGGTCGATCGCCAGGGTGCGCCGCGTCCGCGCCAGGCGCCGCTGAAAGAATCCCAGGTTGCGCGCCCGGCCGAACAGCCCGTGCAGCAGCACGATGGGCGGGCGCGCCATGCCGCCCTCCTGCTCGGGCTCGCGCGCGATCACGTTCAGCAGCACGGCAGCACCATCCTTCCTTCCGCGTCTCGCACCGGGCCCGTCATCGGTCCCCGATTCCGCGGGTCAGGATGCAGCTTATGGTCTTCCGCGCCGCGCGCAAAGGCCGCCTCCGGAACGCCCGCCGTGCGCGGGGCGTTGTCCGGGTTCGGGGTCCGCACGCGTTCCTCGGCGGATATTTCGGCCGATATTTCAGTTGATCTGGGGGGGACATGACTTCAAATAGGCGGCACGGGCGCCTTGCCGCCGCTGGCGCCGCGCGAAAGTATCTGCCGTGCCGTCTCCCAGTTCCGGCCTGCTGAACCATCTGCGCCGTCAGCGCGCGCCGCGGGCGGGGACGGTGCCGGGTTC
>NZ_JABXXP010000567.1 GCF_013376155.1 Nguyenibacter vanlangensis | reverse complement strand
CGGCTGCATTCGGAATGCGTGACCGGCGACGCGCTGGGGTCGCTGCGCTGCGATTGCGGGGCGCAGTTGCAGGAGGCGCTGGCGCGGATTGGCGCGGCAGAGGCCGGGGTGCTGCTGTATCTGCGCGGGCATGAGGGGCGGGGGATCGGGCTGGCGAACAAGATCCGCGCCTATGCGCTGCAGGACCGGGGGCTGGATACGGTGGACGCCAACCATCGGCTGGGATTCGAGACCGATGCCCGGGACTGGACCGCGGCGGGGGCGATCCTGCGCGCGCTGGGCGTGCGCACGCTGGATTTGATGACCAACAACCCGGCCAAGGTGGTGGCGGTGGAACGCCATGGCTTTGCCGTGCGCAACCGGGTGGCGGTGGCCATTCCGCCCAACCCGTTCAACCGGGCCTATCTGGACGCCAAGCGGACCCGGATGGGACACCAGCTTTGCGCCGCCGTGAGCGAGGCCGCCGAATAGGGCGCGCCCCGCATATTTTCCCCGTACATATCTTCCCCGCATGTCTCGACATGCGTGTCCTGAGACGAGAGAGGCCGAAGACCGGACCATGAGCACCAATCGACCGACCACGACCCCCGACCTGACCTTTGCGACGATGCCGCGCCTGGCGATCGTGGTCAGCCGTTTCAACGAGACGGTGACCCACGGGCTGCGCGACGGGGCGCTGGAATGGCTGCGCGAGCATGACATCACCGTGGCGGACGAGGACGTGCTGTATGCGCCCGGCGCCTATGAGCTGCCGCTGCTGGCGCAGACGCTGGCGCGCACCGGGCGCTATGAGGGCGTGATCTGCCTGGGCTGCGTCATCAAGGGCGATACGGCGCATTTCGAGTTCATCAGCCTGGGGGCGGCGGTGGGGCTGATGCAGGCCTCGCTGGCCACCGAGGTGCCGGTCGCGTTCGGGGTGCTGACCACCTATACCGACGCGCAGGCGGTGGAGCGCTCGCGCACGGACGAGCACAACAAGGGGCGCGAGGCGGCGGCGGCCTGTGTCGAGAGCCTGGCGCTGATCCGGCGGATCAGGGGCTGAGCGCAGCACGCGGTGTCTTTTTCCGGGGCTTCGCCCCGGACCCCACCAAAGGCGGTGCCTTTGGAAACCATTTGTTTGTCAATGGATTGGGAGCGTGGGGGACGGGAGGGAAAGATGCGCCTTGCATCCCGGGCGCATCCGGGGTCAAACGATGCCCCACCGTGCGGCGGCGTGAGGGCCGCGCCGGCCGTGCCGTCCATTTGCCAGTCGCCAGTGTTCCGGGGCTGAAGTTCAGGGGCTGAATTACCCGTCATGCTGTCCTTGCCGATCGGCCGCCTGGTGGCGGCCTGTTCCCGCCGTGCCATTCTGGTCCTGCTGCTGTTCGCGGTGCTGGTGGGTGGGGCGCTGGCCGTCAGCATGCGGCGCCTGGATGTGACGACCGACACCAGCACCATGTTCTCGGCCAAGCTGCCGTGGAAGACGCGGTCGGACACGCTGGCGCGGCTATTTCCACAGCAGCAGGACCAGTTGGTGGCGGTGATCGATGCCGACCTGCCCGAGGAGGCGCAGGAAACGGCGCGCGCGCTGGCCGCGCAGTTGCGGCAGGACGGCGCGCATTTCCTGTCGGTCAACGTGCCGCAGCAGAATCCGTACCTGGTCGATCATGGGCTGCTGTTCCTGGACCCGAAGAACCTGCAGGCGGTGCTGGATTCGACCGTGACGGCGCAGCCTTTCCTGGGGGGGCTCGCGGCCGATCCGTCGGGGCGCGGGCTGTTCGACGCGCTGTCGCTGATCGCGCTGGGGGTGGCGCAGGGCCAGGCGGACCTGAAGGGTTTCCGGCCGGCGCTGGAGGCGTTCGCCGCCAC
>NZ_JABXXP010000566.1 GCF_013376155.1 Nguyenibacter vanlangensis | reverse complement strand
GGGGGCGGAGCCGTTCCGCCGTGCGCAGGATGGTCTCGGGCGTCGCGGGGGCGTCCAGCCGCGGGCAGGTACGGTACGAGTCCAGGCTGGCCAGCGCGTCGGAGATGGCGTGGAGCACCGCGACCCCGTGCACGAAGGGTGGCTCGCCGACCGCCTTGGAGCGGAAGATCGTGTCCTCGCGATTGGGGGCGGCCTCCAGCAGCGCCACGTTGAAGATGCGCGGCCGGTCGGAGCAGGCCGGGATCTTGTAGGTGCTGGGGGCGTGGGTGCGCAGGCGGCCGGCCGAATCCCAGACCAGTTCCTCCATCGTCAGCCAGCCGGCGCCCTGGACGAAGGCACCTTCGATCTGGCCGATATCGATGGCCGGGTTCAGCGACCGGCCGGCATCGTGCAGGATGTCGACCCGTTCGATGCGCGTCTCGCCGGTCAGCAGGTCGATCGCGACCTCGGCGCAGGCGGCGCCGTAGGCGAAATAATAGAAGGGACGCCCCCGCCCGGTATCGGGATTCCAGGAGATCTTGGGCGTCTTGTAGAAGCCGCTCGACGACATCGACACGCGGGCGAGATAGGCGGCGCGGGTGAGGTCGGGGAACGGGACGATCGTCTCGCCGACATGCACGCCGTCGGGCAGGAAGCGCACCGCGTCGGGTGCCACGTTCCAATGGCCGGCGGCGAAGGCGGTGAGCCGGTCCTTGATCCTGCGCACCGCGTCCAGCACCGCCATGCCGTTGAGGTCGGCGCCCGAGGATGCCGCGGTGGCCGAGGTGTTGGGCACCTTGCCGGTGGTGGTGGCGGTGATGCGCACCCGGTCGGACGCCAGGCCGAATTCGCGCATGGCGATCTGCACCATCTTGGTGTGCAGCCCCTGCCCCATTTCGGTGCCGCCGTGATTCACCTGCACCGAGCCGTCGGTATAGACGTGCACCAATGCGCCGGCCTGGTTGTAATGGGTGGCGGTGAAGGAGATGCCGAACTTGACCGGGGTCAGCGCGATGCCGCGCCGGACGAACGGACTGTCGCGGTTCGCCGCGCGCAGGGCGGCGCGGCGGTCGCGGTAGGCGCAGTCGCGCGCCAGTTGCTCCATGATCTCGGCGGCGATCGAATCCTCGACCGTCATGTGGTACGGGGTCAGGTCGCGCGTGTCGGTGCCGTAGACATTGCGCAGCCGGACATCCAGCGGGTCGAGCCCGGTGGCGAAGGCCACTTCCTCGATCACCCGTTCGGCGGCCACGATGCCCTGGGGGCCGCCGAAGCCGCGATAGGCGGTGTTGGACTGGGTGTTGGTCTTGAGCGGTTCGGAGCGCAGCCGGACGTCGGGATAGTAATAGGCGTTGTCGGCATGGAACAGCGCGCGGTCGGTGACCGGGCCGGACAGGTCGGCCGACCAGCCGCAGCGCGCCGCCAGCACCATGTCGACCGCCAGGATGCGGCCGTCATCGTCGAAGCCGACGTCATATTCCACGACGAAATCATGCCGTTTGCCGGTCATGACCATGTCGTCGTCACGGTCCAGCCGCATCTTGGCGGCGCGGCCGGTCAGTTCGGCGGCCAGGGCGGCCAGGCAGGCCGGGGTGTTGGCCTGGGATTCCTTGCCGCCGAAGCCGCCGCCCATGCGGCGGATTTCGGTCGTGACCAGGTTGCTGGGGCGGTCCAGCACGTGGGCGACCATGTGCTGGGTTTCGGTCGGGTGCTGGGTCGAGGACCAGACGCGCATCTCGCCTTCCTCGCCCGGCTGGGCGAGGGCTGCCTGGCCTTCGAGGTAGAAATGCTCCTGCCCGCCCATGGTGACCTGTCCGGACAGGCGGCGCGGGGCCGCGGCCAGGCCGGCCAGCACGTCGCCGCGGGTCATTTCC
>NZ_JABXXP010000565.1 GCF_013376155.1 Nguyenibacter vanlangensis | reverse complement strand
GCCAGCGCGTCGTCGAGGGTTTCGGCGCGGTGCTGGAGATAGCCGCTGTCGATCCGCCTGGCGATGCGCGCGGGGTCGATCTCGACGCAGAGGATGACCGCCCCGGCCAGACGCCCGGCCAGCGGCTGCGCCCCGCCCATGCCGCCCAGCCCGGAGGTCAGGATCAGCCGCCCGGCCAGGGTGCCGTCGAAATGGCGGTCGGCGATGCGGCGGAAGATTTCGTACGTGCCCTGGATGACGCCCTGCGAGCCGATATATTGCCAGTCGCCGGCGGTCAGCCCGCCCCAGCAGATCAGGCCCTGTTTTTCGAGCCGGTAGAATTCCTCGGCCCTGGCCCATTGGCCGACCATGTTGCAGTTGGCCATCACCACGATCGGGGCGCGGGAATGGGTCTTGACCAGGCCGATCGGCTTGCCGGACTGCACGATCAGGGTCTCGTCCTCATCCATCGTCGTGAGCGCGCGCACGATGGCGTCGTGCGCGGGCCAGTCGCGCGCCGCCTTGCCCAGGGCGGCGTAGACCACGAGATTGTCCGGGTCCTCGGCGACCGACAGGACGTTTTCCAGCAGGCGGAGCAATCCTTCCTGCCGCCAGCCGCGACAGCGCAGATTGGTGCCGGAGGCCAGGCCGAAATGGCGATGGGTCATGGAGCGTTCCCTTGTGTCGGCGTGGACGGCGCGGCCGGCGCCAGCGCGTAGGTCGCCAGGTCGATGCCCAGGGCGCGTTCGACCGGCGGGTAGACGGCGGGATCGAGGACCGAGGAGGAGAGCGGGAATTTCGTCCTGTCCACGTGCAGGACGAGCAGTTCCGTGCCCTCGGTGATTTCGCCGACGCTGAGCGGGTAGCCGTCGGGCGCCAGCGTGGTGATGATGTCGGGGAAGGAGGCGCGGCGCGTGCCGCCGGCGTCGTCGACCGCCATGTATTCGTTCATGACGTGCAGGGTCAGCGCGGAATCGCCCCGGCCGACCGTGATCGTGCCGACATCGAAGGCGTCGGGCGTGTAGGTGACGGATTTGCGGCTCACCCGGCCCCGGGCCAGGATCGTGCCGTCCAGCACCCGGACGATCGTGTCGACGACTGTGTGGCCGCCTTTTGCCCGGGCGGCGAGCACGGCCTCGCCCAGTGCGAGGGCGCGGGAGATGCCGCCGGCGGCGGCGTGGCGTTTCACGTACCGGGCCGGGAGCGGATTGCGGCAGGAGGCGATGAAGCCGCCCGACATGTCGGACGCGGTGCGCAGGATCGGCGAGATGCGGGCGGTGGCGCCCCTGGCGACCATCTCGATATAGGCGTTGCGCGCGCGGTTGCCGCCCACGGCCGCCTGGATCATGGTTTCGGGCGAGTTGGCCATGCCGATCGATCCCATGTCGCCAGTCGGGTGGGCGCGCATGTCGCCCACGGCGTCGACCACCTTGGTGCCGAGGATCGCGCCGGGCAGCCAGGCGTTCAGCGTGCTGGACTTGCCGTTCTGGCCGATCATCAGCCCGTAGATGGGGGCGCCCAGTTCCTTCTGCACCAGGCGCACGGCGTTGACGTAATCGACGCCCAGCATCTGCCAGTCGGTGGTGCCGGCCGGCGCGCCGATCGCGGCGGCGGTGGCGATGATGGCGTCATCGGCGATTTCGTCGAGGGCCACGAGCTCCGGCCGGCCGGCATTGACCGCCGCCGTGCCGAGCATGCGCCCGTGCTCGACCCAGCCGCCGCCGCCGCAGGCGAAGATCGACCCGCCGCATATCGCGGATTCGACGTCCTTTTCGACCAGAATTCTGCCCATGACGGGTATCCCTTTCGTGCGGTTACGGCCCGCGGTCGCAGGCCAGCATGGTATCGGCGAGCACGCGCGCGCCCCGCGCGGCGTCGTCGGG
>NZ_JABXXP010000564.1 GCF_013376155.1 Nguyenibacter vanlangensis | reverse complement strand
CGGGGCATGCGCCGCCTGCAGCGCCTCGCGCTGGATCTCGGCGCGCGTGCAAAAACACGGATACAGCAGCCCGCGCGACGCCAGTTCGTCCAGCACCCGCCCATAATCCGCCAGATGGTCCGACTGCCGCCGCACGTCCCCGTCCGATCCGATGCCCAGCCATGCCAGGTCCTCGATGATCGCCGCCTCGTATTCCGGGCGGCAGCGGCCGGGGTCGATATCCTCGATCCGCAGCAGGAAACGCCCCCCTGACTCGCGCGCCGCCCGCCACCCCGCCAGGGCGGACGCCGCATGCCCCAGATGCAGATACCCGGTCGGGCTGGGCGCGAAACGCGTCACCCATCCCGGCTTTCGATCGCAAAAACAGGACGATGCCGCCATTCTCCCCCCTCTCCCGCGCGGCAATGCCGCCTGCCGGCATCCCAAAGACCGCACAATCCCTTGCGGTAGCGGGCAAATTTTGCGATATAGGCGCCAGGTTCTCAACGGCGCATATCATTTGGCGTTCGGTTTGGAGTACAACGCCAGGTGACGGTGTGGCGGCATCACGAAAGGATGCGCCCCTTGCTTGCTGGCAGTCCGCATTACCCGGCCCTCGTTCTGAACGCCGATTTCAGGCCGCTTTCCTATTTCCCGCTCTCGCTCTGGTCCTGGCAGGACGCGGTTAAGGCGGTCTTCCTCGACCGCGTCTCGGTCCTCAGCGAATATGACGAGGAAGTCCGCTCCCCCAGCCGCTCCCTCCGATTACCCAGCGTCATCGCGCTGAAAGACTACATTCCCGCCGCCCGCCGCCCCGCCTTCACCCGCTTCAACGTCTTCCTGCGCGACAATTTTTCCTGCCAGTACTGCCTCGACCGCCTGCCGACCCACGAGCTGACGTTCGACCACGTCATCCCCCGCTGCAAGGGGGGCCGCACCACCTGGGAAAATGTCGTCACCGCCTGCAGCCCCTGCAATCTTATGAAGGGCTCGCGCATGCCGCACGAGTTGCACATGTATCCCCGCCGCACGCCCTCCCAACCCTCGACCTGGGAATTGCAGGAAAACGGTCGCGCCTTTCCCCCCAATTACCTGCATGAAAGCTGGCGCGACTATCTCTACTGGGATAGCGAACTCGATACCTGACCCGTCCGCCGCCATCCCCTTATCGCGTGTAGCGATAGCCGTACCACGCCGCCAATTGCTGCAGGTCCGGCGCCCCGCGCAGGTTCAACGGAATGGGCCGCGGCTTTTCGGACCCGATCACCAGGCCATGATCCGTCATGCGCTGGCACATATTGGCCGCCAGCGGGAAGCTCTGCGCCACCGGCGTGCCCATCTGCGCCCGCAGGCAGGCAATGTCGGTGTCCCCGGGCCGGCGCCCCATCTCCGGCGCACACCCCGCCAGCAGCACCAGTCCACCGAACAACACCCCGCCCACCCGCATCGCAACCCCCAGCCCGCCCGCTCGCTTCATCACCCTGCCCCGCCTGTCCATTTTTCCGTGGCACTTCAGTTCCGACACCTTATCTCTGGCACGGCACATGCCATCCGCCCAGCCCGCCATGGCGCCAGTCCCGACGACAGGCACCGGCGGCACGGCGACTCCCCCGCTCGCGCAATACAGCCATGCCGGATACCCCGCCCCGGTTGACGACGCGACCAACGGACCGCACCTATTCCATGCGGCCGTCACATGGGCCCGCCGGAATCCAGGAGGCCACGCCGTGACCGTCACAACCGGGCGATCCCTGACCCTGCCGATCGAAGGGATGACCTGCGCCGCCTGCGCCGCCCGGATCGAACGGCTGCTCAACCGCCTGCCCGGCACGAAAGCCGCGGTGAATTTCGCCGCCGGGGCCGCGACGATCGAACGCGGCGACG
>NZ_JABXXP010000563.1 GCF_013376155.1 Nguyenibacter vanlangensis | reverse complement strand
CCGATCGCCCCCAGGATGGTGGTAGTCCCCAGGCCGGCCGACAGGGCGAAGCGCGCCGGCGCGCCGACCCGCATCGGAATATGGCCCTGGCGGCGCAGGGTGGCCAGGACCGCGTCCTCGGTCTCGGCCTCCAGCGTGCCGCGGACCAGGGCACCCTGCGCATCGACGGCGGTATAGCTGAATTCAGCCATGCGGCCGCACCCCCATCAGGCGCCCGCCCGGACGCTGCGCGTCACTTCCTCGATCGTCGTCTCGCCCCGCAGGGCGGCGACCAGGCCGGCGGTGAACATCGGGACCATGCCGGCCTCGACCGCCGCCCGTTCGATCGCCAGATGGTCGCTGCGCGCGAAGATCAACTGTTCGATCGCCTCGTCCGGTTCCAGCAATTCGGCGATCGCCTGGCGGCCGCTATAGCCGGTATGGCGGCATTTGGCGCAGCCCACGGCGTGGAACAGCGTGACGGGGGCGTCCTGGTCCGGCGCGCCCCGGCTCAACGCGCTTTGGGCCGCCGCACCTTGCGCCAGCGTGCGCAGGTCGAAGCGCTCCACCAGTTCGCGGGGCGCGGCATAGGGCGTCTTGCACGCATCGCACAGCCGCCGGACCAGCCGCTGCGCCAGCACGCCGCGCAGCACTGCCGTCAGCAGATAGTCCTCGACCCCCATGTCGCGCAGGCGGATGATCGCGGCCGACGCCGAGTTGGTATGCAGGGTGGACAGGACCAGATGCCCGGTCAGCGCGGCCTGCACGGCGATCTGCGCGGTTTCGATATCGCGGATTTCGCCCACCATGATCACGTCGGGGTCCTGGCGCAGGATCGAGCGCAGCAAGGTGGCGAAGGTCAGCCCGATCTGCGGCTTGACCTGCACCTGGTTGATGCCGGCCAACTGGTATTCGATCGGGTCCTCGATCGTCACGACCTTGCGCGTGACGCCGTTCAGGTCCGACAGGCCGGTATAGAGCGTCGTCGTCTTGCCCGAACCGGTCGGACCGGTCACCAGGACGATTCCGTTGGGCTGCGCCAGCAGGGTGCGCATGCGCGCGACGATATCGGCCGGCAGGCCCAGCGTGGCGTAGTCGAAGCGGACGCTGGACCGGTCCAGCACGCGCAGCACCACCGTTTCGCCGTACAGCGACGGAATGGTGGAGACGCGGAAATCGATTTCATGCCCGCGCACCGCCAGCTTGATCCGCCCGTCCTGCGGCAGGCGGCGTTCGGCGATGTCCAGCCGGGCCATGATCTTGATGCGCGAGATGATCGCCGGGATCAACTGGGCCGGCGGGTTGTCGACCTCATGCAGCACGCCGTCATAGCGATAACGCACGCGCAGCCGATCCTCGAACGGCTCGATATGAATGTCCGAGGCCTGGGTTTCCACCGCGCGGCTGACGATCTGGTTGACCAGGCGGATCACCGGCGCCTCGGACGCCAGGTCCTTCAGCCGTTCGGCATCGTCTTCCAGCGGGGCGTCGTGATCCTCGGGCACGACCGTGTCGTCCTCGGCGCGGGGATAGAGCCGATCGAGCGCGGCCTCGAGTTCGATCGGCACGCCGACCAGACAGGCCACGCGCAGGCCGGTGGCGGCCGCGACCGAAGCCGGCGTGAATCCGTCCAGCGGATCGTGCAGCGCCAGCGACAGCACGCCGTCCCGCACCGCCAGGGGCACCGCATGGACGTCGCGCAGGAATCGCGCGCCCAGCCTGTCCGCCAGCACCGGTTCCTCGGGGTAGCGTTCGGGCGGCACCAAGGGAATGCCCAGCAATTCCGCGTAGCTCTGCGCCATTTCCCGTTCGGACACCAGGCCCAGTTGCAGCAGGATCCGGTCCAGCCGCCCGCCGCCCTGCTCAGCGGCGCGGCGCGCGCGCTCGAT
>NZ_JABXXP010000562.1 GCF_013376155.1 Nguyenibacter vanlangensis | reverse complement strand
CCGGCATGGTCGCCGGGGCGCAGTTCGGCCAGCATGGTCGCGGCGACGCGTCGCAGCACCGCATCGCCCGCCGTATGGCCATGCCGGTCGTTGATCGATTTGAAATGGTCGATATCCAGCATCAGCACCGCAACGTCGCCGGCACGGCCGCGGACCAGCGCGTGCCAGGCGCGCTCCATCCGCTCGGTAAAGGCCCGGCGGTTCGGCAGGCAGGTCAGGTGGTCGACCCGCGCCAGGTCGTGCAGTTCCTGCTCGACGCGCTTGCGCTCGGTCACGTCGACGACCAGCCCGTGCCACAGCGTGCCCCCGTCGGGCAGCCGGGTCGCCCGGGCATCCACCTGCCGCCAGCGCAGCCCCTGGCGCGGCAGCAGCACGCGAAAGACGCATTGCCAAGGGGTCAGCCGCTCGGCGGCTTCGGCCAGCGTGGCGCGATAGAGGTCCAGGTCGTCCGGATGGATGCGCGCATGCACCGGCTGGCAGCTCTCCGCCACCTGCTGGGGCGTCAGTTCATAGATCTCGGTGATCCGCGCGCTGGCATAGGGGACGCAGGCCGTGCCGTCCGGCGCCCGCCGGCACTGGAATACCAGGCCCGGCACCTGGTCCGTCAGGCTGGACAACAGGGCCATGCTCGCCCGCAGCCGCTCGGCCAGGACGCGCATGGCGGTGATGTCGGTCGTGGTCCCCACCATCCGCAACGCCCGGCCGTCGCCGTCCCGGCTGATGACCCTGCCGCGGCTCAGCACCCATTTATAGCTGCCGTCCCTGCACCGCAGCCGATGCTCGACCTCATAGGATGGGGTCAGCCCGGCGAAATGGTCGCGCATCGTCGCCTGGACATAGGCCAGGTCGTCCGGATGCACGCGGGCATAGGCATCCTCGATCCGGTCCGAAATCTCCTCCCTGCGATAGCCCAGAAGGCCGACCCACCCGTCGCAATAGCGGATCGCGCCCGTCACCACGTCGCGGTCCCAGACGCCGGTGCCGCTGCCCTCGATCGCCAGGGCCAAGATGTCGCTGAAATCCTGCCGCACGCCGCACCCGGATTGATACAGATCCGCCGAGGCGGAATGACCAACCTCTAGCATATTTCCGGCCGCGGGAAGGCGGGAATGGGGCGGTCCGGGGAATGGGCGGCAGCCTGCGGCGTTGCGGGCCATCACGTACGAAACAGAGTAATATCAAATACAAAATGCATCATCTTCCCGTTCTTCCGGCAGTCCGCCGATGGAATCGACGACATGATTTTTTAAAAAATTGCATATTCGATTTTTTACAATATGATGAACCGTCACGATAAGCGATAAAGGGTGTATCATGTCGAGCATTTCGGCGCTTATTCTTGATGCGGGGATTTTTGTTCTTGCGCCCTGGTTGTTGTGGCGCCTGACGCAAAGAACCGTGCCAATCGCGGTGCTGCCGATATTGCTCGGCATCTGCCTGGCGGTGCTGCATGCCCCCGTCGGGCGGCTGGGCATCCCGTCGGTCTACGGCAACGATATCGGCTGGGTGGCCGTGCTGGTCCTGGCCTTCACCGCCGGGCTCGAGATGTGGCAGCACCCCGGCGAGGACCATGCGGGCATCGCCGTGCCGCAACCCTCGATCGGCCGCCTGCTGGGCGGGGCGGCGGTCGCGCTGGGCGGCCCGTTCCTGGTGGGCACCGTGCTGGTCCATCAATTCTTCCTGCCGCTGCATGGCTGGCAGGCGCCGCGCGGCAATGGCTGGGTCGGCGCCATGTCGATCGGGCTGTGCATCGCCGTCAGCGCCCTGCCGGTCCTGATCGGCATCGTCCGCGAACTGCACCCCGCCCAGCGTCCGCTGGGCCAGTTGGCGCTCAAGCTGGCGGTGGTCGACGACGCGGCGCTGTGGATCGGCCT